>CAYURV010000250.1:0-1514 GCA_964447115.1 uncultured Candidatus Bathyarchaeia archaeon | reverse complement strand
CTTAGAAGAGGCCTAGACTTCTCCACCCAAAGAAGTCAGGAAACACAGGCTATGCTTTCAGTGTTCATCAGAAGTGCCCCCTAAGTCAGCAAGGTTCTTACAGGAATGGCGAAACCTCATAGACAAGAAGACGCACTCGGATGAATTCGTTCGTGAAATACCTATAACGGCTTAGCCCAACTTATGAAGCATTGAGGCTTAGAAAATAGCATCAACCATTAAATATTGAAAAGAAATAATTTGGATTGATGGGCAAATAGAGAGGTGATATCTTGGGTAGGATCGAAAAGTCAGTTGAAATTAGGGCTCCACCAGAGAAGGTCTGGGAAATGCTTGCTTTCGACAGACTTCTAGAATGGTCGGAAGGATACAAAGGTGAGCTGAAGAGCGTTGAGTACACTTCCGAGGTGCGCAAACCCAAAGACAAGTATAAAGTGGGTGCATCTGCTCGCGGGATACCAAAGAAGAAGGGGGAATATAATTTTGAGATCACGGAGAGCCTCGAAAACGAGAAGATTACGTATCGTTCGTATGGTAAGATTCGCGCGCTTGGAACATACATCTTGGAACCCGTAGAGAAGGGAACCAGATTCACAGTTGTGGCGGACTATGAAATGCCCTGGTCGATTCTTGGCAAAATCCTCGAACCATTGTTCATTCGCAGAGTAATGGAAAAGGAGTTCGAGAGAGATTTAAAGAACCTCAAAAGCATTCTGGAGAAATAGTTTTGGAGGGACGATGTTCTGTGTCATTAGAAAAGAACAAGGCTATTGTTCGCCGGTTGTTTGGAGCCTTCAATAAGCAAGACCTAGCCTTACTAGACGAGTTAATAGCACCCGATTATGTTGACCATCCGCGTCAGTTGCGGGGTCTCGAAAGTTACAAACAACACTTGACTATGTTTTACAAGAGTTTTCCAGATACCCATGAGACCATTGAGGACATAATCGCTGAAGGGGATAGGGTGTGGATTCGTATTAAAGGTACAGCGACACACACAGGCGAATATCGTGGATTAGCCCCTACCGGCAAGAAGACAACATGGGAAGCTTTTATCATCTGGCGTATAGTTGGTGGCAAGATTGTAGAAATGTTGGCCGCCGTCTCAGACGAATTGGATTTCCTCAAACAACTAGGTGTTATCGAATACAAAGGATTCCCTGACGAAGTTAAGTAACTGCTTTGACTTACAATTCAGCAATCCACATGTCTATCGAGTAGGTAGCAAAGCATTGTAGAATTATCCTCTATCAATATTGTGGGGAACTACAGCCTTACTTTTTTGGAGAAAGTAGAAATCAGAAGTTATAGTTCTCGTTGGGGGAGAGTTCACCCTCAAACCTTCGATGTAACCATATTTACATAGTCCATGCAAGAAAGGACGATGCCTAAGGATATACGTGGGATCGAATGCTTAGTATTCAGCTTGAAACTTTATCTCCGGTAAATCCTTGACCGTTCTGCCTTCGCCTTCACCGATGACGACCTGCATCTCCCTTATTTTACATGCTTCT
>CAYURV010000249.1:0-1681 GCA_964447115.1 uncultured Candidatus Bathyarchaeia archaeon | reverse complement strand
TAGCCTATGTCGCCCTTGAGTACGCATATACCATCAAGAAAGGAAGAACTGTCTTGAGATTGCCGCGGGACATTGTACCAGTACAATTGGCTGTTCTTCCCTTGGTCAGCAAGGACGGTTTACCCGAACGAGCTAAGGAACTTTATACCCTTTTAGTGAACGAAGGCTTCACGGTTGAATACGACGAGGCAGGCTCAATTGGAAGACGTTACGCTCGGTTCGATGAGATAGGAACCCCATCGTGTATTACAGTGGATTACCAGACACTTAAGGATGAGACTGTGACGGTGCGTGACAGAGTCTCATGGAAGCAGGTAAGGACAAAGATCAAAGACCTCCCAAGACTTCTACACGACTACTTTCGGTTTAAGATAGACTTCGAACATCTCAGCTCTCCTTAGTTGATAGCCAATGCCGAGGTTGCGATAGGCATAGGCAGCTTATCAATTAGCTAGGCTTTTTAAGGCTCGCAGCTAATCTATATTGAAAACCACAAGCGTGTAAATGAGGAGGAGCCTTTTGGTTTTTCCTGTCGAGGCGGAGCACCGTGCCAAGAGAAGAGCACTGCGGTTATGCCACGATCATTTGAGAAAAGTCCTGGATACATATCGTAAGACCACGCAGTTAATGGATGCCTTCATGAATAACGACAAGGCCTCTCTAAAGCAACTGTATGACGAGGTACAGAAGCTTGGCGATGAGGTGGGCGATTCAAAGCGGGCTGTCGCGCAGGAGCTTGTCGAAATAGGAGCCATACTGCTCAACCGGGAGGACTTTTTACGGTTCACAGATGTGACAAGCGAGATTGCAGACTTCTGTAAAGGCATAGCATTCAGGACATTGGAGATGATGGAGCGAGAATGGAATGTTCCATCGGATCTGAAGAAGGGGACAATGGATCTAGCTGGTGCGGTCTTCGAAACTGTGTCTAGGCTTAGAGACACATTCCTCATGTTGAATTACGGCTCCCCAAAGGTCTTAGAGAAGGCCAGAGACGTCGAGATCTCTGAGAGAAACGTTGACAACCTTTACCGACAGCTTGAGATCAATGTGCTTAGAAGCAATATGAACATGCCTACGTTGCTTCTGATGAGGGACGTGATTCAGCTCTTGGAGGATACTGCTGACAAGATTGAAGACGCCTCGGACGCAGCTCGGATACTTGCCTTCGCTATATAGGGGACAAAAGATGGAGACGAAAGCCGAGGCTGAGTTCGTAGAGAATTTTCTTATCGTTTGGAATCTGAAAGAAGGCTCGGGACTTTTCAAACTTGGCTTCTATGGAAAGCCTCTGGGCATACCTAAGCCCAAAAGCTCAGACTTCGATGTCCCTCTTGTTCTAGACTTGATGGAGGGCTTGCACCTCGTCGAGGAAGGCTTGATAAGGGTTACGGAGGGGGCTCAGAAGACAGAGGTAAGCTTCAAAACTCTTCGCAGCAGGGCGAGGCAATTCTACGAAGATTTCGATCTCAAATATTCTGTTTACCGCGACCTTAGGAGGCAGAAACTCATAGTCACGCCTGGCGTTAAGTATGGGTGCGACTTCGCCGTATACAAACAGGGTCCGGGCATCGATCATGCACCGTACATGGTCTCGGTGAAGAGCCGCAAGGATGCGGTTACGGCTACGGATGTTGTCAAGGCTGGAAGACTCGCAACGACCGTCAAGAAACGGTTCATA
>CAYURV010000248.1:0-1692 GCA_964447115.1 uncultured Candidatus Bathyarchaeia archaeon | reverse complement strand
ATTGTCGCACAAAGGTGCAAACGTAAAAGATCAGTCATGGAGCGACCGGACATCCAAGAGAAGGTTCGCGACGTCTATCTGCGCTTTGTTCGCGAAGGAAAGTTGATCCCAGTTAACGGAAACCGCCGAATAGGAGTGGTTGCGAAGGAGATTAGAACGTTAATAGTTAGGAAGCTTCAAGGTTAAGGTTCGTGCACATTACTCGTCTTAAGGCGGATAAGCTTCTTCTTTGCTAGAATTTGGTTCACCTTTGTCGTCAGCAAAGTGATGAGATCCTCAATCGAGAGGCGACGCGTGCCCTTTTCATGGTAGACTCGTAGCTCAACCTCTTTCTCACTGAAAAGGAATCTCAACATGTGATAATCGAATCTCAAGGGTTTCCGCCTATCATTCTCAATGGCATAATAGCGCACAATGCACAAAAAGTCCAGAACAGAGAACGACTGGACACCTAACATCTGCTGGCAGTGTTTCAGTGTCTCCCTGTCGAGGTAGTTAAAGGTGAGGCCATCAGCAATCCCAAAGTCCACCTCAACATCAATATTGTCCCGACCAAACTCAGGTAAATCCAGTTCCTCTTCGTTCCGGTTCATATCGCATAGGCAGTTAAGGAGGGCTCTCTGAAGTTCATTTGTCAGAGCCTCGCAATAGAAACGGGCAATACCGTGATACATCTCCGGGAAATTTTCGTAGACGCCAAACAACTTTGGTCCCTGAAACTGCTAAGATCTGTACCTTCCAACTTTCCTAACTCTCTCAAGGTTCTCAAGCAGCGTAGCCATGACAGCGTTCAGCCTCTGGAGTTCATCGACGTTGTTCTCTTCTCGAATTTTTTCGTTTATCTCTCCTATCTTCGCTACAAGAGTGGATTCTACGGTGTCAAGCGAAGTCAAACGCTGGGTCTCCTCAATCTGCTCGTCTTGCTTGACTACAACAACCTTCTTCTGGCATTGGGCGCACCATAGATTCGCATCCTTTAACCTGAAAAGAGGTGAGGAACAAGCTGGACACGCCAGATCTGTCAACGTAGCGCCGCCTCGGAGAAGATCGGCCATCGAACGGATTCTGTTGCTATCCCCAGACAAGTGAACCCCTCAAACTTTCCACAACATCTTGCTTTATAAGGTTTGAGCGGTCCTCACTGCTTGAACTCTAGTAGCAGACAAAAATTCTTTTATAACCGCTACTGACTCTTAGAAGCAAATTGCAGGACAGAACATGGAGGAATCAGCCTTCCCGTTCTATATGGGTGTGGATGTGGGAACGACAAAGATAGCCATTGTGCTCTTAGACTCAATCTCCGGTGAAATACTAAGGACCCACACGATCGCCAACACTTCAGAAATAACCGATCTGCAAGGCAAGGCTCGAGGCTGGAGCCAATGGGACCCGAAGCAAGCAGTGGATCTTACTTACAGGGCAATGTCTGAAGCATCCCTTGCCAACGAGTGCAAACAAATCAAGGGCATCGGCGTGACTGGGCAGATGCACGGTATGCTTCTACTCAGTCAAGATCAGCATCCGCTGTCGCCATTCATAGGTTGGCAGGATCAACGCTGCAACGAGAAGATGCCTGGTGAGAACCTTACATACATTGAGCGAATGATCAAGCTGGCTGGCAAAGATGGCTTTTTCCGTGAAGGGTGCTATCCAGCCACGGGGTATATGGGATCAACTCTTTTCTGGCTGAAG
>CAYURV010000247.1:0-1706 GCA_964447115.1 uncultured Candidatus Bathyarchaeia archaeon | reverse complement strand
AGATCGTCATCGACGGTTCCACCACGACCGGCTTCCAGAGAACCTGTGTCGTGGCACTCACTGGGGGTATAGAAGTTGGCGGAAAGAAGATAATTATAGAGCACATAAGCCTCGAGGAGGACGCTGCTCGAAGGACAGGCGCGGAAGACCTTATGATCCACTACCGGATCGATAGGCTCTGCATGCCTCTTGTCGAAGCGGCGACAGCACCAGTCATCCATACGCCTGAAGAAGCAGAGAAGGTAGCTCTGGCAGTAGGAAAGGTTTTCAGGACTACTGGAAGGGTTAAACGAGGGTTGGGAACGATCAGGCAGGACCTGAATATATCGATTCGAGACGGCGCATTGGTCGAGATAAAGGGTGTTCAAGAGCTCGAGCTCATCTCGAAGATTGTCGAATACGAGGTTCAACGTCAACTTAGTCTTCTAAAGATAAAAGAAGAACTTAAGATACGTGGACTGAAAGAGGAAGAGATAAAGGGAGAAGTCACTGACGTCACTTTAATCTTCGCGGAAACCAGTTGCCGCTTGATCCGAAAAACTATAGATCAAAACAAAAGCGTTTTTGCTGTGAGATTGCCGAAATTTGTTGGCCTTTTGGGAACCGAACTAGTGCCAGGCCTAAGGCTTGGAACCGAGATGGCGGATAGAGCACGGTTCTGGGGGAGGGTAAGCGGCGTCTTACACACTGATGAGCTTTTGACTTACGGCGTAACCGAAGACGAGATACGGAGGCTGAAGGGCTTCTTGAAGGTTGGACCCGAAGATGCCGTCGTTCTGGTGGCGGATTTCAAGGAAAACGCTGCGGACGCTCTTCGAGCAGTGATCGAGCGAGCCAGAGAAGCCCTCAAAGGAGTACCGGAGGAAACACGCGGGCCAAATCCCGACGGCACAACTCGTTATATGAGACCTAGACCCGGAGCAGCACGGATGTACCCCGAAACAGATGTTCCCCCGATAGAGGTTACAGCAGAATATCTTAAGCAGCTGCGTCCTCGGCTTCCTAAGCCGCCTGAACAGAGGGCTGAACATCTGATCAGAAAGCATGGACTCAATGAGAAGCTTGCCAGACAACTCCTAGACTCAGAATACACAGACTTATTTGATGTGATAGTAGACGAAACCAACGTATCGCCAATCGTAGTTGCCGCAACCCTTACCGAGACTCTCAAGGCGCTTAAACGTGACAGGGTTGAAATCGAAAAGGTTACCGATGCTCAGATTACAGAGGTCTTCAAGCTCGTGGCATCCGGCAAAACATCGAAGGAGGCGATACCTGAGATCGTGAAATGGCTCTCGGAACATGAATATGCGAAGCCAACAGAAGCAGTTGAAGCGTTAAGTCTTACCGCAATCTCGAAAGAGAATTTAGAGTCTATAGTAGACAAGCTCATCGAGAAGAACAGGAATCTTATAAGTGAAAGAGGCGCGAAAGCCTTCAGTTTCTTGATGGGTCTCGTAATGAAGGAGTACAGAGGAAGAGTGAACGCAGAGGTAGTCAGCGAGATTCTTAAAGAAAAACTCCCTAAGTAACAGGTGAAGGACGGGTAGTATTGAGCTGGGCGCCAAAGGAAATACTAGACATGTCTGAAACAAAGAAAGTAAGGGTCAAAACTACGAGACCACAGCTGGTTGCCTATACTATTCACAAAGGACCCTACAGCCAGTTAGGAGAAGTCTTCAAGAAAGTGGCTGCATGGGCGCACG
>CAYURV010000246.1:0-1709 GCA_964447115.1 uncultured Candidatus Bathyarchaeia archaeon | reverse complement strand
GAAAAACACATATATGAGACCAAGGTAAAGAGGTTGTCACCGAACAGCGTAGAAATGAGAATTCGATGTCAGGGAGGGCTTTACGTAAAGGAACTGGTAACCGGAGACGGTGGACGGACCGACCCAAATGTGTCTAATATTGTAAACGCAAAGGCAGAACCTGTGAAGCTTGATGTGTTAAGCGTCTCGATGATGGGAGACTGATCTTAAATGCCGAAATCCAAGGGATACCGAAGGAAGACACGCTTGCTTTTGAAGAAGAAGACACGCGAACGTGGAAAACTCGGTCTCAGTAGGCTACTCCATGGGTATGAACCCGGCGACAAAGTGGTAATCCAGATAGACTCGAGCATTCATAAAGGCACACCGCATCGCAGATACCACGGCAAAGTCGGGGTCATAGTAGCGAAAAGAGGAAGATCATATGAAGTCAACGTTACCCAAGGGGAGGCAGCAAAAGAGATCATCATCCGACCTGAACACTTAAGGCTTTACAAAGAAGGATAGAACATGGCTAGGAAGAGAGTGGTAAGAACTCAGCCAATCACTGTTCCGCAAGTCAAGGCGATACTTGGCTCCCTGGGTGAGGAAAACTTAGATCAGTTCCAGCGTAGATCGTTGGACTACGCAGCAAAGTTCTCTAAAATTGGCTCTGAATCAGCTGAGAAACTTCTGAAAGAGCTGAAGGAAGGGGCAATGCTAGATGAAGAAGAATCTGTCCAGATAGTAAACTGCATGCCCAAAAGCATTGAAGAACTGAGGGTCTTCTTGGCTGGAGGCCGTAAGATAATAGAGACTTCCAAACTGGAATCTATTCTAACCCTCTTAGACAAATACAGGGAAAAAGAAGAGGGCTGAGGGCAGAAGAAAAGAGTTATTAGTAGTTTAACCATAAATTCTATGATTGTTGGCACGAGCGGGGAATGAAGATGGAAACCATTTTCACTTATGCTTCCTTCTCGAGACCATCCGCTAGGAAGTTCCGATCTTCGATGACCGTTAGAGGTCTACTCAAACGTTGTGCAAGCAATATGGGAGTAACGTGACCCATTCGTTCTTTCTGCAATTTTCCATTTGTATGAAACAAAGAAGAAAGGAGAAGAGTTAGGATTTGACAGAACGCACAGAGAAGGATTCCCGACAGCTCTTTGAAGAGAATGCCTACATCTTAGATTACTTACCTTTTGGCAAGCCTGGGACAAGGTCGAAATTCCGAGCTGAGGCAGTTGTTCAATTGATCGGTGAGAGCTACTTCACTTTACTTGAGGCGAATGTAAAGGCGGGAGTCGTGCTCAAGCCTCTGGATAAGGTCTACGTTGGGAAGGAGGCTCGCGACGAGATCACCTACATACTTGGCAGAATCGGCTATGATGAATTGACAGCGAACGCGAGGATCGAACTAGATAATATCATCGAGAAGATCGTGTTGGACAAACAGAACTGGTTTGTGAGCTTCTTCAACAATGCGCAGCCTATAACACCGAGAATGCATGCCTTGGAACTCATCCCAGGGATCGGCAAGAAATATATGTGGAACATCCTAGACGCGCGAGAAAAGAAATCCTTCGAAAGCTTTGAAGACTTACAGAATCGTGTCAACATTCCAAACCCGGCTAAACTGATCACTAAAAGAGTGATAGAAGAGCTTTCCGGTGAAAGCAAATATAGGTTATTTACCCGCTCCTCCTAAGCAACGAAAGCCTTCTAAG
>CAYURV010000245.1:0-1781 GCA_964447115.1 uncultured Candidatus Bathyarchaeia archaeon | reverse complement strand
AAGATTCCTGTGTCCTCTGGGTTTGTTATCATCAGCCCAGCCGTATGTTCTGAGACCGCTGTTTTTAGTGCTTCGAGGTCGGGATAGCCGTCCTCATCGGGATAAAGAGTTATGACCTTGAAACCGGCTGTTTTGGCGCAAGCCGCGTTTGAAGGGTGAGAGAAAACTGTCGTAATGATTTCAGTTCTTTGATGCGCTTCCCCCCGAGCTTTGTGATGTGCTCTTATTATCGACGCATTCGCGTAGATAGCTTGGGAACCTGCGCCAGGTTGGAGTGAAAATTGGTCCATCCCCGAGATTTCTCTTAGGATTTGTTCGAACTTGTACAGCACCTCAAGTATGCCCTGAACAGTTTCTTCATCTTGTAATGGATGAATCTCCGTCATTTGGGGCATTCTGGCAAGTTGTTCGTTGATCTTTGGGCTGTATTTCATGGTGCAGGTTCCTTGCCCTACGTCAATGTTTAGATCTGTCCCCAAGGTTTCCTGAGAAAGCCGAACATAGTGTCTTAGTACCCGTGGTTGGGCAAGTTCTGGTAGCTTAGGTGGCTGTTTTCTCCGCATGCTCTCTGGTATGGTTGATATAACGTCTCCGACTTCCTCTTTTACATCATCCTCAATTTCTGGGATAAGAATGCCTCTCTCTCCTTCGTTGCTCAATTCAAAAATTATTGGTTCATCCCACTTGGCTTGGTGAAACCGCCTTAGTTTTGGTTTTCCATCCGTATATCGTTTTTTGGTTATGTCTTCCATCTTATTGGACTGCCTCCTTCACTGCGTTAGCTAGCCTATCAATGTCATTTCTAGTGTGAACTTCAGTGATGCAGTAAAGTGCGCTGTTTCCCAGCTCCGGAAATTCTTTCTTCAGGTTCTTTCCACCGAATATTTTGTGCTTCCTCAATAGAGTCTTGTTGATCTCTGCAACTGTCTTACTGGCACCATCAAAATTTACAACGAATTCCTTGAAATGGGTTGACTGGAAAACGGGGCACTTGACGCCGTCTATTTTAGATATCTGCAAAATGGCATAACGTGATCTTTGCATGATGCCTTCTCCGATTTCCCGCATGCCTTGGGGTCCCATAAGTGCTAAGTAAACACCGGCTGTTATGCCCCATAGGGCAGCGGCTGTGCCCACGAACTCTTTGCCCTCCTCCCTTAACGCGAAGGAAGTTCTCTCATAAGCAACGTCACCGAATCCGTATTCTCCTTCAACTGAAGTCGGAGCTATTCCAAACAGCCTAGAAGGATACTCCATTACGTACTTCTCTTCATCTCTGGTGGCAATGAATCCAGCATGACCGCCGCCGAACTGCATGTGCATACCTAATGGCTGTAGATCGCCGCACACTATATCCGCACCATACTCGATCGGGGGAGTCAATATTCCCAGTGAAATGGGGTCAACCCCGACAATGCTTATCGCGCCATGACCGTGAGCTATCTTAGAAATTTCATCTCCATGAGCCTCAATGAAACCGAGGTAGGAGGGATTTTCAAAATAGACGGCGGCGGTTTTCGAGGAGATTTCAGCCTTGAGGGAATTGAGGTCCATTTGCCCAGTCTCACGGTCATAGTTTAGTAGCTTGACCCCTATCTCAGGCTTGCAATAGTCTCTGATTTTCGATAGTTTATCGGCACTGATTGTTCTAGAGACTAATACTTCTCGTCGGCCGGTAATCCTTGATGCCATGCGGATGGAGGTGGCGGCTGCTTGCAACCAGTCGTATGTTGGAACATTCACAACATCCATATTTAGAAGTTCTCCCATCATGCTCGCGT
>CAYURV010000244.1:0-1783 GCA_964447115.1 uncultured Candidatus Bathyarchaeia archaeon | reverse complement strand
GCATCTGCAACAGAGATGTTCTTGCCTTTTCTGCCTATGATTATGGCTAACTCAACCTCGTAGTCCAGTTTTTCCACGAAGCCTGGTTTGACTATTGATTCTTCGGGACCGATGATCGCGGTTCGAGGCTTCATGAAGATGACCGGCTCTTCCGGCACCGCCGCTCCTCCTTCCTCAGCGTGATCCCTATAGTTTAGGCCCAAGCATACTATCTTCGACGGAACAATAACTGGCGCCTTCAAAGTCACATCGCCTTTCATAAGAGTAACCTTCTCCTTTTCCTTTCGCGATATTCCGTCCAACAATTCTCTCAAAAGATTCTCTGCTTCCAATCCTTGGGAGATCAGGCCGTCAACACTGCATGGAATTGAACGCCCTTTGAGGCTTGAAACCTTTTGAAGATCAATGATGCCGCCGGATGCCTCCAAGATGCCGTAGGACTCGATCCCTTTATGAACATAACGAAGGATCTTCAAGGTTGCCTTCACCGCCAGAAACATTTTCTGGAGGAATGTAGATATAAATGATCCAGATCATTAAGGTTCAGAGACTTGGTAGAGAATGTCTTTGAACTGCTAGGAAAGTGTTGGTGATAGCACTCAGATGGAGATCGATAGAAAGGCTCAAAGCATGCTTGAGAAATACCCGCTCTGCGACCACTGCCTAGGTAGACAGTTCGCCTTTCTAGGTCGCGGCATGGATAACGAGGAACGAGGAAGAACAGTAAAGAGCATGCTGACGATGGAGGGACATGATCTTGCTCTCGGGGGAGACAAGAAGGGGGTGTCCTTGTTGAAGCTGCTAGCAGCAAACGCCTCGTTCCCCATGGCTGTCGAAATCCTACGGACACTCAAGCGGAGACATAAAGAGGGGAAGAAGTGCTTTCTTTGTCAAGGACATTTCGAGGCATTACCAACGCTTATAGAAAGAGCTGTAAAATTGCTTCAGGAATATGAATATGAGACTTTTCTTGTCGGTGTGAAACTACCTGTGGACGTTGAGGAACGCGAAGACGAGTTCAAAGCTGAATTCGAAGTCCAACACGGTGAAAGCATAAGGAACGAGTTCAGCAGAGAGGCCGGAAAGATGCTTTCTGACATCACGGAGAAATCTGTGGATTTCATGAAGCCTGAAATTGTAGTTCTCATCAACCCGTTTACTGTAGAGGTTCGACTCCAAGTCAACTCGCTCTTTATAAAGGGAAGGTATAAGAAGATTGCCCGCGGCATACCGCAATCCGCATGGTTCTGCCCAGAATGTAGAGGTAAGGGCTGCGATAAATGCGGTTGGACTGGGAAGGCATATCCAGAGTCTGTTGAGGAACTAATCGCTGGCCCAGCTTTGGAAAGTACTGGCGGCGAGGAAGCTTCCTTCCACGGGGCAGGACGGGAGGATGTTGATGCGCGTATGCTTGGCCGGGGAAGACCTTTCGTGATCCAGATCAAGAAGCCCCGCAAACGGAGGATAGATCTTTCAGGGCTCGAGCAAGCTATCAACAAGGCAGCAAAGGGAAAGATTGAGGTGAGAAATCTTAAGTTTGCAGATAGGGCGATGATCAGAAGACTTAAGCGTATAGAGACTTCTCAGAAAACCTATCGAGTCGCAGTAAAGTTTGAGAGAGACGTATCAGATGAAGAGCTAGCGAGACTGGAAAAGTCACTTACTAATGTCGCCGTTTTCCAGCAAACACCTACGCGTGTGGTACATCGCAGAGCCGACCGCAAACGGGAAAAACACATATATGAGACCAAGGTAAAGAGGTTGTCACCGAACAGCGTAGAAA
>CAYURV010000243.1:0-1815 GCA_964447115.1 uncultured Candidatus Bathyarchaeia archaeon | reverse complement strand
GAGAACCACTATGCTCAGTTTTCCGCTCATCTTTCCACCGTCTCACATGAGGGCATATACCACTGAGAAGCCGTAATGGTGATGAAGTGACTTGGGATGCTGACGCCGACATTTCAGGCTAATACGCTCTAGCCACGTAGGCGACTTTCTTTGCCTTGCGACCGCACACTATGCAGGCTGATTCAGGTTTCTCTTCTACATCAATCCTGTAACCTCTGATCTCGCCACCCGACTCTTCCTTTATTATCTCAGCGCATTCGATGTTCTCGCACCAGCAGACTCTGGCGATCTTCTTGTTTCTGATGGCCTTTCTCAGTGAACCAACGTCTTGCACATTAGCGGTCATATCCTTAAGGGTTGAGCGGCTTCTCGTCTCTAGGTCTGTCATTATTGTTGAGAACAAACGTTTTATGGCGGGGACTATCTCGTCAAATTGCACATAGGTTCTTTCTTGGCTAAACCTTTCGGAAAGTGTCACCCCTCTTTCTTTCAAATCTCTTGGGCCAACCTCTGCTCTCACAGGGATTCCGAGCAATTCCCAATGGTAATATTTTTCTCCAGGAGTCTTGTTTTGCTCATCTAGGTGAACTTGGAATCCGGCGGCCTTAATCCTCTCGTAAACTTCTCTTGCGTAAGCTTCTATCTTACTTTCAAGTTTTTTGTAGGGTATTGGCACAATGACCACTTGGATTGGAGCAATCTCTGGTGGTAGTATAATGCCGCGGTCATCTCCATGTTGAGCTATTACGGCGGCAAGCACGCGGCTTATTCCGACCCCATAACAAGTTTGCATTGCATTCTTCTGGTTTCCGTCAGCATCTTCAAAAGTGATTTCGAAAGCCTTTGCAAAATTTTCACCGAGATTATGAACTGTCCCAATCTGGTTCACTCTCCCGTCAGGGTTCCACGCGTCGAAAGCGACTGAGTAGACAGCGCCCGGGAACTTGTCGAAATCTGGCCGTTTCAGAATGAGGTAAAAGAGGCCTAAACGTTTGAAAACAGTCTCATACACTTCAATAGCTTCTTTGATTTGCCTCTCTGCGTCGTTCCAGTCTTTGTGTGCTGTGTGAGCTTCGTTAAAAAGGAACTCACGCATCCTAAGCAGAGGACGTGTCGCTTTCGTCTCATATCGATAAACAGACACACTTTGATATACCTTAAGAGGCAAATCGGCATGAGACCTTATCCAGTTGGCGAACATCGGATACATCGCGGTCTCGGAAGTGGGTCTTAGAAGCATCTTCTTCTCCAGCTTTCTCTTTCCGGCATGGGTGATCCAGAAGACCTCTGCGGTAAAGCCCTTTATGTGTTCAGCCTCTTTAGCGAAGGCATCCTCTGAGATCGCTACTGGAAAGAGCGTTGGATCGTGGCCGGTTGCTTCAAGCTGGTCTTCAAGTATCTCTACTATCTTTCTGATTATCCTAGTTCCCCAGGCCTTGTATACAGAGAAGCCTTTGACGGGATATCGATTGTCCAAGATTTCCGCATTGAATATGATGTTGTCAAACCACTCGCTAAATTTTCCAAACTTCTTCATCAGTACACACGCATCTTCTGGAGCTTCTACTAGCCCAATACTCAATTGACTCATGAGGAGAGAATTAATAAACCTTTCATCAGCAATTCCGAGAAAATATCTACGACTTTGGAGAGATACTGACTCGGTTCCCGTATTCGAAGGCTCAATAGGTGGGCAATCGGTCAACTTGCAGTTGGCCTCCGCTCAGGTGGCTACGATGGATCTCAACTTATTTTTCTATATAGTCAACCACTTTGCCTTCCTCGGTAAGTTTGTACACTGGCTTGCCTTCCTTC
>CAYURV010000242.1:0-1832 GCA_964447115.1 uncultured Candidatus Bathyarchaeia archaeon | reverse complement strand
AGTTAATATATAGGTGAAAGCAATTATATGACCGCCACATGAGTCATTAAGGAGAGTGTTAACTATCTCAGAAAAAAAGAACGAAGAGACCGGAGAAATCGATAGAGGCGCTCAGATGTCGTACTGCCCGCAGTGCGGAGAGAAAGTAGATCCTGGAACAAAGTTTTGTCCCAAATGTGGCAAAGCCTTAGGCATCGCCGTTGAGCCCGCCGTTACAAGAAGAGTTGAAAGGCGACTCCCAGAAGTGCCTCATGTACTGGGTTTCATTTCTGCCGGTGTTATTCTTATTCTATTGGCTTCGACGTATATTATGTATCCTGTTGAGCCCTCTGTAATAGCCAGCTATTTTCAGACCATGGCTGACCAAAAAATCTTCATCAAGCCGCCGTCCATTCTTATTGAAGCAGCCATCTTTTTCTTCAATGCTGCCGGCGCATGGGGCATAATCCTTTCCATACTGAGAGTTGTCCTTGAGAGACGCCCTAGGGAAGCCTTGGGAGACATGATCGGAGGCCTATTCTCTTTCTACGTTGCCTTTCTATTGGGCAACTATGCTACAGACATTCTCTCAGCCAGGATGACGTTGGCCTTCTTCATAGTGGGCATCGGTTTGCTGGTCGTCATAAACGCATTAGTCCACTTCGCCTTCCGAGAAAAGCGGTAACTATGCACAAGCGAAAGACCCATTTCATGGCTGTTTCTTGGCTATCTCTCAAGTCGTATATCATTAAAGGGGTGGATGTTTGCGGGTCCTTTTTGTGGAACCCCCGAAAGACTTCTGGTTTGTTATGGGTGAGTATATTACTCCACCTTTAGGCATCTTGACCTTGGCCAGTTACCTTGAAACACATAACAAGAATGTCGACATCGAGGTCATAGATTGCCAAGCAGAGAAACTTGGTTGGGAGGGGTTGCAGAGACGTGTTGAGTCTTTTCGGCCAGACGTTGTGGCTCCCAGCGGGCTTGGCACATCCAATGCCTATGTAGTCGTCCGTACAACGGAGATAGCAAAGAATGTAGACCCGACGATTACAACTGTTGTTGGAGGCCAACATTTTACAGCTTTAGCTCATGAAAGCCTTGAATCCTATCCAAGTATCGACATTGTGGTCCGTGGAGAAGGTGAGGAGACCCTTGTTGAACTGATAAGGACACTTGAAGAGAAGAAACCCCTATCAGAAATTAATGGTATCTCCTTCCGGCATCAGAAAAGGACCATCCATACTCCGGATCGACCTTTGATCCACGACCTAGACTCCTTACCCTTCCCCAATTACCATTATGTGGAAGCGCATATGCAGACTTACCACTTTACTCTTATGGCAGGAAGGGATACGTCTTTGGCCATTGTTGAAGGGTCACGCGGGTGTAATCACGACTGTAGCTACTGCTCTCAATGGCGGTTTTGGAGCCGAAGCTGCAGGACCAAATCGGCCAAACGCATTGCTGATGAACTTGAACACCTACACACAGAGTATGGAACCAGATTTTTCTGGCTTGCTGATGACAACTTCAGCCTCGGTGAAAGAGCAGATATTCTTAGCGGTGAGATCATTAGACGAGGAATAGCTGATGAGATAACTTGGTTCTGCCAGACAAGGTGTGACGACATTGTCCGACATAAGGACCTACTTCCCAAGATGCGAGAGGCTGGAAACATCTGGCTGCTAACCGGGTTTGATAGTCCAAACCTAGAGACGTTGAAATCGTTCCGCAGGGAAGGGATAACTAAGTCAAACGCGAAAGAAGCCATAGACTTGTTAAGAAAGAACGATATTTTCTCTCAAGGCATGTTTATTATTGGCGAACGCAAGGATTCGCATGAATCCATA
>CAYURV010000241.1:0-1852 GCA_964447115.1 uncultured Candidatus Bathyarchaeia archaeon | reverse complement strand
ACGAAAAGGTTTCTCTAACTTACTGCTATTGTTCAAAAGGATTCGTGGAAAAGGTCTGGGAAGCCATACTTGGAAAACCAGTGAAGGTTGACCTTTTACAGTCAGTTGTGTCTGGAGCTAAAGAATGTAAATTCGTTATCCATTTATAATATAATTTTAAATTTGGTACTAACTTCATTCCTAGAAAAGATTTAAAGGAGATAGATGCGAGGGTTCACACACACGTGTCTTCTGGAAAGTATCGCCATGTTCTCCTTCAGTGCAATATCGACACTACCAAGATGAGATCATGAAGGCGACTGACATCTCGAATGAAGCTATAGAGCAACCGGCTTAGCATTTCTTGCCGATTCTTCAACAGCGCACAGAATCTTTGTAACGGCCAATCCGTCTCTGCCCGTTGGGATAGGCTTCTTTCCATGCACTAAGCAGTCAACAAAGTGAAGGATTGATTCATTGACGAAGCCTACACGCCTGCCATGGATGTCCATGGGTCCACCTATGATGTTCGGGTAGCTCCAAGAGTCAATTGTGAACTTCTTGAAGGCTCCGTGCTGGATAGGGTCTATGTAGACGCATCCCTTTGTGAAAGTGAACGCAGCTACAAAGTCCACGATCGTCGGCAAGGTCTCGGGAAGAATCCAACTGTTCTCAAACATTGCCACGGCTCCGTTCCTGAAACGAATCATATACTGGTAAAAGTCAGGAGTCTCAATCCCTTTGCTCTTCAGAAGCTCCATGCCACATGTGGCGTAGATTTCAGCGGCCTCGTCATTGAAGATCCATCTCGCAAGGTCCACCGTGTGGCTGCCAAGGAACCATAAGACCGAGGACTTACTAGCCCAGCTCAGCATTTTAGTCGGCACATATATCGTGTCGCTTAACCGAATGTAGGCATGAACTGGCCTCCCCAGTTCCCCCTTCTCGGCTGATTCCTTAGTGAGGGCGAAGGGCGGGTTCCACCTGTTATGGAAGTCGACCATCAAGGTCACGCCTGCTTTCTCGACAGCCTTAACCATCTCCTCGGCATCCTCAACTGTGGTCGCCAAGGGCTTCTCGCATAAGATGTGTTTTCCCTTCTCGGCGCAAGCAATGACGGGGTCCCTATGCAGAAAGTCCGGTGTGACTACCGAGATAGCTTCGATATCGGGATTCTCAAGCATCTCGCGGTAATCCGTGTAATACTTGACCTTGTATTTTTCCGCTGTGTCTTTGGCCAATTCTTCCTTTATATCGCATACAGCAACAAGTCTGGCAAAGGGATGCTCAACGTAGGCAGCAACATGGTTCTTTCCGAAGGTTCCTAGACCTATAACTCCAAAACCAATTTGCCTCAAGGCTATTCTCACTTAGACAAGATGTCTAGGAGGATGAACTTAAAAGCCTTCAGGAGTTTATCTGAAGTGCCGTGAAACAGGAGGAGTCAAAGAGGAGTCAGGGCGATTCATGTACGTTACCGAAGTCCTCATCATGACGTATGACTGGCTTCGCTGAATCACGTTCATGCTTCACGGTTTCTTCTTCCCAAATTTCGCCAAGAATTTACCAGGGTTCTTCTTGAATCTCTCCTCACAGGCACTTGAGCAGAAGTAGAGGATGCGCCCCTCATATTCGACTTTGCTGTAAGCGCTCTCAGGCTCCACCTCCATTCCGCAAACTGGATCTATCGTAACCTGTTTCTCCTCAACGAAACCAGGCACTTTTGGTTCATATTTCCTCAATGTCTGGCTGTTGACAGCTACTATGACGGTGCTCAGGGACATGATCAAAGCCCCGATTGCTGGACTCACGGATATGCCGAGAGAGTAGAGGACTCCTGCAGCTAATGGTATGGAAAATATGTTGTATCCTG
>CAYURV010000240.1:0-1852 GCA_964447115.1 uncultured Candidatus Bathyarchaeia archaeon | reverse complement strand
CACATCTCCGAAATCTCCACAGGCTGGGTTAGAAACATCCGTGACTTTATCAGGGAAGGAGAAAAGGTCGTACTGAGGGTATTGAGGGTAGATCCTGAAAGAAAACATATTGATCTCTCATTGAGAAGAGTCACAAGACGTGAGAGAAGAGAAAGAATCCTCTTGTGGAAGCGGGGCAAGAAAGCTGAAAGCCTTTTGAGAAGTGTGGCTCAAAGGTTGGGGATATCTGCGGACGAGATGTATGAGAAGACGCGGGTTCCACTTGAGGAAGCCTTCGGAGAAGTGTATGAAGGGCTAGAGAGAGCTGCGAGGGAAGGCGTTGAAGTCTTGTTGGAGAAAGGGATACCCAAGGAAATAGCCGAAACCCTCACCGCAATCGCCAAAGAGAAGATCAGGATACCGGCTGTGAAGGTCAAAGGACACTTGAAGATAAGCTCCACTAAACCAGACGGTGTTCTGAGGGTAAGGGAAGCTCTTCTGAAGGCTAAAGGAGTGAGGATTCCTCCTGGCACGGACATTAAGATATCTGTGGTTTCTCCACCGAAATATCGGATAGAGGTGAAGGCAAGCGACTACAAAGAGGCCAACGACATCATGAGAAAGGCCACAGAGACCGCCATAGAGAGCATAGCGAGTTCCGGGGGAGAAGGGGTTTTCGAAAGAGGGTAGCTATCATGGTTTGGCTAATGAGAAAATGCAGTGAATGTGGGAGATACACACTTAGGAAAGACAAATGCCCGCTTTGCGGAGGAAGCGTGCACATACCTCATCCGGCAAAATTTTCGCCTGATGACAAATATGCCAAGTACAAGGGATTGATGAGGAGCTTCAAGAATGAGGGAAACAGTAGTAGTAGAGAAGGAAAAGGTTGAGCTGAACAAACCTGTCATGATAGAGGGACTGCCCGGATTAGGTTTGGTCGGGAAGATCGTCACTGAATATCTCATAAAACAGTTGAAAGCCAAAAAGATCGCTGAGCTTTACTCGCCCCACTTTGCCTATTACGTTTTAGTCAACAGCAGAGGAAGCGTTAGGCTTCTCCGATCCGAGTTTTACTGTTGGAAGAAGGAGAAAGAGGGAAACGACCTCATACTGTTAACCGGCGATAGTCAACCGCAGACAATCGAAGGCCAATATGAAGTAGCCGACGCCGTTCTCAACTATGCAGACAAGAGCGGGGTAGAGCTGATTGTGACGATCGGTGGATACCGGAAGGAAGTCAAAGACGAACCCCAAGTCCTAGCGTCCGCAACAAGTCAGGTAACACTTGACAAAGCCATAGAAGCCGGAGCCAAAAACAGCCCTGCAGGCGGCCCCATAGTAGGCACAGCCGGCATGCTGGTCGGACTGGCGAAATTTAGAGAGAAGGATGCCGTTTGCCTATTGGTAGAGACCCCAGGGTATATGCCTGACCCAAGAGCCGCCAAGAGCGTTCTGGATGTCCTGACGAAGATGCTGGACCTTAGAGTTGACCTTTCGGGCTTAGACAAGGAGATATCCAAATCTGAGCAAATCGAAGAAAGAATGAAGAAGATCGAGGAACAGAGACGAATCTCGCAGAAGACTAGGCGAAAGATAGAAGAAGAAAAGGTTTCATACATCAGCTAATCTGGCGAGGGTCACCATCAGACCAAAAATCATATAACGAAATCTCTTCGTTTGCGTGAGAACTTTTGCAAGATTCTCTTGAATTCTTCGAGGTCGCTAACTGTATGGTTTATGGCGCTGATGTGCGAGTTCACGAGTTCGCAGATTTCTGATTCTAGGTTGGCTTCCATCAGATCGTTCTCGATCTGTTCAACGATGAGTTCGGTCAGATCGTTCCGTTTCGTAACGGACTTGAAAGCCTCTA
>CAYURV010000239.1:0-1876 GCA_964447115.1 uncultured Candidatus Bathyarchaeia archaeon | reverse complement strand
ATGTTGTCTGAACTGGTTCTGCTACGAATTTGAGCTTCATCCTTAAAATTAGAAGAAGGTCTTACGCTTAAATATGGAATGGTTTCAGGAACGAGTGACAGTCGGATCGTTTGACTTATTCTTTCAGAGGGAACCGAATCGGTTAAAAGTGAAAAACATCCTAGGTTTCACATAGGAACTTAGAGAAGGGATCATGAGGGGCCGAATTTTGGACGACGCAGTTACAAGTGAGATACTGAATATCTGCGAAAAGGCAGCGTCTCCTAACCGTATTGTTGCAGCCTCGATCCACGGACCACACATATACGGTTATACTGGCAAGAGGAAAGACGTTGACGTTCTACTGATAATTGACTCCCCTAGGCTAACGTTAAAATACCGTCACAGACGCCTCAGATCCCTTAAGGACATGTCTGTCTGTCTTCTAGTGGTCGACAAGAAGACGTTCGAGAAGGACACAGAAAGAGACTGGCTTGGGGGTCTTGTGGTCGAAAACATGCTTACACCCCATCAGCCTTTGATCAATCGAGACTTCTTTTGGGATCAGGAAGTCAAAGTCAAGAAAAGAATAGTCAATGAGATTCTCGGTAACCTTGTTTTGGAATATCCCGAGATGTCTCACGAACTTCTGATCAAGCCGGAGTATTTCATGTTTGAGTCTATGGCTCGCAAGGCCTCTCTTTATCCGCCTATAACCCATCGATTCCTAGACATACTCATAAGCAACGCTCCAGAAGAGATGCGAGAACAGATAATGAAAGGATTCAAAGCTGCTCTGGAAGAGGCTGCAGACGAGGAACTGTTGACCTTTTCTGATGGACATGTTAAAATCGCGAAGAAATACATTGACACGGTTCAGAGAAGAAAACTTCGAGTAATAAACCTTCTAAGAGCTGTTAGAAACGCCATTCTGCGACATAGCTTAGAGGTCTTCCCCAAAATGATGCATTCCTTGATTGAGGACTACGCGTTATACACAAGGCAACTTTTTGAATTAGAATACTCTAAAGAGGTTCATCTACCCGAACTTGAAGATCCCAAGAAGTATCTCTTAATACCCACACCTTTGGGGTTTGTATCTCTCTCTGAAAAGGTGACGATTGAAGATTTCGTAAAACAAACCTTTCCAGACGGAAGCAGTCTTGAAGTTGAGACTAAGAAGATAGGCGGTGCATTGAATGCTGTCTACATGTTGAGCCTTCGTGGCACCATGGAAGAACAGAAGATCATTGTTAAGGTGTTTAAGGACTGGTATGGCTGGAAGTGGTTCCCGCTGGCTTTGTGGGCTCTCGGCACCCGAGGCTTCGCCGTCTCGGGAAAAACAAGGCTGGCAAAGGAATATGCCATAAACAGGTTCCTATCCAGTCAAGGCTTCCACGTTCCAAGGATTATTTATATCAGCCCAAAAGAACGGTTGATCTTTCAAGAATACGTGGAAGGAGAAAACCTGACTAGTATTCTGAGACAGATAAGTTCCTCGAAAGAAGCAAGGACCCATCTTTACACGATAATCAGCAAAGTTGGAATGGAAGTTGCTAAGGCTCACAGATTGGATGTCGCTTTTGGCGACTGCAAGCCTGAGAACATCATAGTAGCCTATGACCAAAGAATCTTCTTCGTAGATCTTGAACAAGCAGAGAGAGGCGGAGACCAAGCCTGGGATATAGCCGAGCTCCTGTACTATTCTGGACATTATACCTCGCTTACATCTATTGAAGTCGCCCAAAGCATAGCAAGAGAATTCATTAATGGCTACCTTGAAGCCGGTGGAAAGATCGATAACATTAAGAGAGCAAGGTCACCGCGATACGTCAAAGTCTTCAGTTTCCTAACGCCGCCTCACATCCTGCTTGTCATCTCCAACATATGCAAAGAA
>CAYURV010000238.1:0-1885 GCA_964447115.1 uncultured Candidatus Bathyarchaeia archaeon | reverse complement strand
AGTCTATCTTGATTGGTTTGCCCTTAACTTTCTCTTCTTCCTTTTTCTGAAGTGTGACTTCTAGGACGCCGTTTTTATACGATGACTTCGCTTTTGCTGGATCAACCTTGTCTGTCAACTCGACTTCCTTGTAATACTTGCGTTCAGGCGTGTCAACTGAGATGGTTAAGGTCTTCTCGGTTCCCTGAAGCTTTATGTCGTTCTTCTCAACGCCAGGCAGCTCTGCAATAACCTTGACTTCTCCATCTGTGGACATGATATCCACTAACGGCTCTCTCTCTTCTTTGATGTTAATCTCGGGTTTTCCAAACTTGGCTTCCGGCTTCAAGTTGCCGAACTCTCTGATCTGCGGCTTTCCATCAGGTCCAATGGTTACGCTGTAACCATAGACAAAGGGTCCCCATTCCCTCACCTTGGAACCGTCAGGTAGCTCTCGTTCGCGGATGAGGTCTCTGGGCACTCTTTTGGAGAGGTCCTTAAACTCTCTCCCCATCATCTCCTCCATTTCTCTGAATATTTCGTCGACATCCCCGAAGATGAACCTCCCGAAAAAGGGCCACCTTCTCCTTCTGGAATACCTATCCCAATACTCGTCAGGTTCGTCGGACAATGCGCAACACCCAGAAAATATCAGAAAACCGAAATTTAAAAACATATCGCGAAATTGAACCCCTTGAAGGAAGCAGGACCCATGTCTTCATAACCTTCTGTCACCCTTTCTTTTGCTCCTCAAGCTTCTAACGAGGTGCCTCAGGGCTTGTATATCGTCATCACCTATTTCATATTCACAGCGCCAAGGGCATAGATTGTCCAGCACTGCCTTATGAATGTCTTCATCGTATATCAGTGGGTACAGCCTGCATCCCTCAGGCCTATGCGGGTAGATGCTACAACCGCTTTTTGACAGAAAGACACACTTATTGTAACGGTTCTTCAGCTGCGCACCTTCGCCAGTTTCTACTACAAAGTCTTCAGGCCTATAGCCAAGCCTCGAAATTCTGTCTATGTCTACGTGCGAAATCGGCATTCTTGTCTCGATGCAGCACTGTACACACTCATGCTTGACGCATGGTATACCACTTCTCAGCGGATGTCTTTCAATCGGAGGGTTTCCACTCATATGGGTCCACTGGAGTAAGTTCGCTCGGAATGTCTTATAAACTTCCTTCTTAATCTTTCCTAGTAAGCGATGGTGATCTTCTTGGCAAATGGTGTCATGGGGGTTGTTATTAAGGCGAGGACAGTTTCTGAGGGTTGGGCGAAGGCGGTTCTCGAATGCTGGACTCGTGGTCCTCAGGTACCCACTGAGTATGGAGGGATATCGAAGGAGCTTCAAGGTCTGCTCGTACTTGTTGAGAAGCCCTTTGACGAACCCCGGATTCACAGCGGAGACATAAACATTGCCGTCAAGGGTTCACTTGAGAAATACTACGATGAAGTTTTACGTGGGACTCTTGACTGGGCTGTCAAGGAAGGAAAGATACAATACACATATCATGAGAGGTTGTTCAGCTACCCGCCTGAAGGAGTAGCCCAGATAGATTATATGCTCAAGAAGCTCCAAAAAGCCCCATTTTCTAGGAGAGCTCAGGCGATAGTATGGCATCCGAAAAGAGACGCATGGATTGACTCTCCGCCGTGTCTGCAGATAGTCTGGTGTACTCTACGGGACGAGAAACTGGTCATGCACACGATCTGGCGAAGTCGCGATGTCTTCAGAGCCATGCACATGAACATGCTCGCTTTGACTGAACTTCAAAGAATGATGGCTGAGCAACTAAACGTTGCCATAGGCCCGTATCTAGACTTCTCGAACAGCGCACACATATATGAAAAAACATACGGCGATGTGGAACGTTTCCTAAAAGTACTTGCGAAAAGGAAG
>CAYURV010000237.1:0-1888 GCA_964447115.1 uncultured Candidatus Bathyarchaeia archaeon | reverse complement strand
AATAACGTTCAGTTTTTATTTATCTCAAGCAGAGTGGTGTATGCTTTTCAGAATATTAGCGCGCGCTAAGGTTAACTGTGAAAGTCAAAAGCAATTACGAAATATTCTTTGGAAACCATATGTCTTCAATCACAGATTAACATCTTTAATTATTGTGGGGGAGGTGATAAGATAGGAGAGAAGTAAACTATGGATAAGATACTTCTATCTGATGGTCCCCCCTAAGATAGGCGGCATCAACTCATATGTAAGAAGGAAAGATAAGGTGAAGAAAGAAGAAATAAATCTTTGAATAACTTTAAATTTGAGCCTCATAGAAATTTTCTAAACCATTCCAAACTCAAATCAATTACCTTATTCAGATGTTCTCTTTTGGAAAAAATGTGATCTGCGCCTTCTATTATCTCCAGTCTTTTCGGTTCTGCTGCGGCTTCGTAGAGCTTTTGTGAATGCTCGAGAGGAACTACTTCGTCCGAGCTACTATGTAGAATCAGAATGGGAGGTGCACTTCTTATAGCTTTTAACACGTCATATCTCCACAAATCTTCATAGAATCCTTTTTTGAATCCCCTGCCTGACGGAGGTTCAACGTAATTCACTTCTTCCGGAATTTGAGGTCTGTCAAAGCGAGGTATCCTGTGAGGAGTTGATAATGTTATCATGGCTTTAATTCTTTTGTCTTGAGCCGCTACCGCAACCATTCCACCAAAGCTGGAGCCAATAACGCCCAATCTGCGCATATCAACCTTACCTGTATCCTGTAGAAACTGCAAAGCGGATCTGTAATCCTTGATTCTTCCCGTTAGGCTTGCATGCTCAAATTCGCCTTCGCTTTTTTCCAGTCCTTCTCCACAACCCCGAAAATTAAACCTCAAACACGCGAAACCTTCACAATAGAGTCTGGATGCGATAGTCGGCCATTTGCCACTATCCTTGCTGCTCTCCAGCCCATGCAACGTGATAATGCATGGAGCTTTTTCGTAAGGTAAATGCAGATTTCCGAATATTCGCTGATCTTCAGAGTAGAATGTAACTGATTCCATTTTCATCTTCCTTCTAGCGCTTGAATAGTTGTTTAGACATCATTTGAATGCAGCAAGATGTCCAGAAATTTAATTTCTTCAGGATCAATTTTTTGTCTTAGCGATGGAACTTTGTCATAAACCCATTGGTAGTATGCTTGATCGCGATTTTTGCTTCTCAAAATATAATCTCTAACGAACTCAACATGATCCTTAACCAATTTTTCTACCTCCTCATCTGACAGATCCCCTTCCATTAACTTCTCTTCCAGAGTTTCAAGCGGTGTAGGATAGTAAAACTCCTCTATGTTTGTTAGGTTCACTTCCTCTCCTTTCTCGGTTAAACGTTGCTGCAATGACCTCCCGTCAAAGCCTGATGCGCAAATTGAATAGTAGCTGGCTCTCTCGTGGACGAAATTTGCCTCGTCTCTTAATGCTCCATTTTTGCATTTCATTCCTTCCTCTACAGCATCTTTCCACTTTTCAACGTTCACCTTCTCCGTTAAACTCGTTTGAAGCGTTAGCGCTGCAATCTCGCTCGCAATTCTAGCAGAAACCTGATTATGCTCCACACCCTTGTAACAATAAATTTTTATTGCTGATTTCCAACGCCTCATCTTTTTTAAAGTTTGCAACATCGGTTCGGCTGTATACATCCAGCTTCCTATAGGCTCTGGCACGAGTTTTTCCTTTCTAACCTTCTTGATGAAATCCTCATAGGTTAATCTATCCTCAGATAATTCTGTAGTCAAATACTCCAAGTTTTGTGGGAAATTTAGGAACAATCTATCATAGTTGGCTTTCTTTAAGTGTGCAACCGTTTTCATCCAGGAAATTCTAAGGTTTGGGGCAACTAGAATTTCTAT
>CAYURV010000236.1:0-1898 GCA_964447115.1 uncultured Candidatus Bathyarchaeia archaeon | reverse complement strand
CAGGTGAGTACGTGGATAAGATCAATTCTGCATTGCCACCTGAGAAGGAAGAACATTCTGATTCCCAGATCGGTGGAGCTGAGAAAAGGAGAGACTGCGCAAAGTGTTCCAGGCGCCCTGACCTTCCAGCCGAAGACAGGAACCTACTTCAACACGACAGTCTTGGACTTTGAAAGCCTGTACCCAAGCATAATCGATTCGTACAACCTTTCCTACGAGACTGTTGACTGCAGCCATCAGGAATGTGGCGGAAACAGAGTGCCCGGAACAAACCATTATGTGTGCATGAGGAAACGGGGCATATACTCTGTGCTGATTGGCGCGCTCAAGGACCTTCGAATATATTGGTTCAAACCTCTCTCAAAAGACTCGTCTGTCTCGGCTGAGGAGCGACGTTTGGCTGAGGCTGCCTCTCGCCTCCTAAAGCTCATTCTGGTCTCAAGCTACGGTGTTACTGTCAGAATCCATGGTTTGGCTCAACCTGCACTTGCGGAATCGATCACTGCCTATGGGAGGTATGCCCTGAAGGAGAGTTGGGACCTAGCCGAACAGAGTGGTCTGAAACCTCTGTATGGGGATACAGACTCCCTCTTCTTGGATAGCCCGACAGATGAGCAGGTAAGATGGCTTATTGGAACCGTGAAGGAAAAACTGCGTCTAGACCTTGCTGTGGATAAGGTTTACTCCGTCTGTGTTCTTCCTAGGGCTATGAAGGCCTATTTTGGCATAAGGAAAGACGGAACCCCTGACGTTAAGGGACTCACGGCGATCAAGTCCAATTCGCCCCCGTTCATCCAGAAGGTTTTCATGGACTGCGTAAAGCAGCTAGCAAATGTGAAGAACTGGACAGAATTTGAACGTGCAAAACAAAGCATACCGAAGGTAGTCGACAGTGCAATTGCAGACCTCAGATCTGGAAAGGTCCCGCTGAGAGAACTGGAGTACACTGTCCGGCTGCACTTCGACCCCTCCGAAAGACCTGTCGAGGATGAGGCGCTTCACCAGCCCTACCAGTGCGCCGTCCAGCTCATGAGTCGGGGGAAAGAGGTCCATAGGGGAGAAGTAGTCTCCTTCGTGAAGGTTAAGCCCTTCAACTTCGGCGGAAAAACCTTCACAGTGAAGCCCACCGAGATGGTGAAAGATTTCCGCGAGGTAAACGCAAACGACTATGTCAGGAACCTGACTACAGCCTTCAGCCAAACCTTCAAGCCGATGAACATATCCTTCAAAGAGGAAAGGAAAGCGACTTTGGCGGATTTCATCTAGGAGAGATTTTTGGAACATCTATCCCGTTTTTCTTCGTTTTCTGGCGAAAGAAAGTTTATATCTTCCACAATGTTTTTGAAACCCTCCTAGAAGGGCTGGTAGGATGCGTGAAAAATGAGACCTAAACCAACTAAATGGGTAGTAGAGGACCCCAAGAGGGAAAACATTTTCTGGCCTTCTGAGGAACTCAAGAAGACAGCCTGGGTGAACGACGGATCGATCTACGAAGAGGCCTCACAAGATCCCGTTGCCTTCTGGGCGAAGCTCGCAAGGGAAGGAATCACATGGGCTAAAGAGTGGACAGAAACCTACATGTGGACCCCACCTTTCTATCAATGGTTCATCGGCGGAAAACTCAGCATATCCTATAACGCTCTGGATAGGCATGTTGCGACTTGGAGACGAAACAAGGCTGCGATAATATGGGAACCTGAGCCGGTGGATGAGCAGGCTAGAGTCCTAACGTACTACGACCTGTACCGGGAGGTAAACAAGTTCGCTAATGTCCTCAAAAGCCTAGGTGTGAAGAAGGGGGACAAGGTTGGCATCTACCTGCCGATGATTCCTGAAGTCCAGATCGCTATGCTGGCCTGTGCACGGTTAGGTGCTGTACACAGCGTGGTCTTCTCCGC
>CAYURV010000235.1:0-1905 GCA_964447115.1 uncultured Candidatus Bathyarchaeia archaeon | reverse complement strand
CTTCGGATAGTCTTGGTGCAAATACTTTCTTGTCAAAATCTCGTTCTGAGCAGATCGGTCCTTTTATTGCCCGTTTTGTTACATCCAAGACACTTCGCATGAAGCCTACCTCTTCCCTCTTTCCTCTAACTTTTTCAAGGTAAGCTTCACCCCATCCGCGGCGTTTTCTGCGTATCCATCGGCACCGATCTCTTCAGCCCACTCTGCAGTTGTTGGTCCTCCGCCAACCAGAACCAAATACTTGTTCCTTTTCCCTGCGAAATTGAGGTAGTCGAGTATGTCTTTCTGGCTTGGAAGTGTCGTTGTCATTAAGGCTGAGGCTGCAATTATGTCAGCGCTAACTTCTTCAGCCTTTCTGACAAACGCCGATGCCGGTACATCACAACCCAGATCGTGAACCTCAAAGCCAGCCGCTGTTAGCAAGGCGGTCAAGATATTCTTACCTATCTCATGTATGTCACCTTTCACTGTGCCGGCCACGGCTGTTCCTCGCTTGGGAATCTTGTCCTTTGGTATTTTCTGAAGCACAACATTCATTCCCGCCTTCATTGCGTCGGCCGACATCATCATGCCCGTCAGGAAGACTTCCATTTTCTCGAACTTTTCGCCAACTTCTCTTATAGCTGGGATGAGACCCTTTTCGACAATCTCTATTGGTTCCACATTCTTCTCAATGGCTTCCTGAACTGTTTCTCTAACGATATTCTCATCTCCAGCAATAACGCCAGCACGCAATTTTTCTAAAATATCTTGCTTTTGGTTCAAGAACCTCCCTCTGTGATGATCAAAATCTGCCTCCGTTTCTTATTTAATAGTTCTCGTCTACCTTCCAAGACTTTTGCCCGGGTTTTGGACAATTGCAATCGTTCTGGTAAAATACCTTAGTTCCTGTCTGGAAAAATGAAAGGGCACTTTTGCATTCAAGAAGATGATGGGGCATCCTCATAGAAAGGTTCGCGACAAATGTCATAAGCCTGCCTCACCAACTGCTTATAGAAAACTATTCACGCTTGGGAGGAATCTGAAGAATGGTCTCCTTAAGAATCAATTCCTTAATCAGGCTCTTACATTCAGCCAAGCCTGAGATTCGACCTGAGAGAGCTCTTCTCGCAACAGAATCATATAGTGAGAGTGAGGGGCTACCTATCGAGATCCGGAGAGCAAAGATGCTTGAGAAGGTTTTGATTGAAATTCCAGTGAAGATTAGGGAGGACGAACTTATTGTAGGATGCAAGACCACTCGACCCATGGGCTCTCCTCTTTATCCCGAGGTTGCCTGCGACTGGATAATCAAAGAGGTCGACACCATCGGGAAGAGGAAAGAAGCACCATTCTTCGTTAGTGAAAGGACAAAGAACGTTCTAAAGAATAAGGTCTTCCAGTACTGGAAGGGGAGACAGGTCTACAACAGGATTATGGAAGCCATCCCAAGGGAAGTGAAAGACACAATCGACGAGGGAGTATTCTTTCACTATTACCTCAACCGCACTATCGGGCATATCACAGTAAACTACGAGAAGGTCATTCGAAAGGGTCTAAACCGGATAAAGCGAGAGATCGAAGAAGAACTTGCCAATCTAAACTTTGAGCAACGTGAATGCTTAAGGAAGATGAGCCTTCTTAAGGCAATGCTCATCGTCTCAGATGCCGCAGTCAAATTTGCAGAGAGGTATGCCGATGAAGCTCGAAGGCTGGCGAAGAGTGAGACCAAGCCGAACAGGAGAATGGAGCTAGAAAAGATTGCTGAAGTATGCGATCACGTGCCAGCGAACCCAGCTAGAACCTTCCATGAAGCCTTGCAATCATTCTGGTTTACTCATCTCATTCTGAACCTTGAAACTAACTCGTATGCAATCTCGCCGGGGCGGTTTGACCAGTACATGTACCCTTACTATAAGAGAGATC
>CAYURV010000234.1:0-1926 GCA_964447115.1 uncultured Candidatus Bathyarchaeia archaeon | reverse complement strand
TCTTGATTTCTTTGAGGCCTATCTCGGCTCCTGATGTCTCGAGGTGCGTAGCTGGCACGCATGATGGAATCATGAAATACACTCTCAACTGCGTTTTCAAAGAGTCGCGCATCATGAATCTTATGCCATCCACGCCTCTCACGTTCGCTATCTCATGGGGGTCAGCGACGATGCAGCACGTTCCCCGTGGGACAACTGTTTCCGCAAACCTGCTTGGGGTCATTAGGGAACTTTCAATATGCACGTGGCCGTCGATGTAACCGGGGACTATGTACTCAGAATCCAGTTTGATAAGGTTCTTGGAAGATATGGGATTCGTCCCTAGATAGGACACTCTCCCACCTTTAATGCCGACGTAGGACTCAGAGATACTCCCAGTGTAGACATTCACGACCTTCCCAAAAAGGAGAAGGTCAGCCGCAAAACTTCCCGAACACCAATCCACATGTCCAGCCATAAACCCAACCAGCCTGCAGCCCTAGGAGAAAAGAAAGCCTCATCGAAGTTAGGATTTGCTTCTTCGCTCTTTTATGGTTCATATCGACTGAACTGCTACTTTATGGCTCCTCCGCCTCCAGGTATAAACTTCTGAATTTCCTCCAAGGATATCCTAACAATGGCTTTACTTTCCTCTTCTAAAGCCAACTGAGCCAGCCGGTTTCTTATCTGCTTGGCAAGTCTGGCGCTTGGATCTCTGCCGGGAATCAACCTGACAAGGAGCTTAGTCTTGTTAGCAATGGCTTCTGGAGGACCGCCGACAACTCGGGATCGTCCACCTTCCATTTCTACGCCCACCGCAACTTCCAGCGGCATCCCTTTCCAGTAATTCCTGCTTCCATAAATCATGAATGATCCTCGGGGCAGATACTCGCCAGAAGGCGGAGTTCTACTTACCTGCTGAGGCGAAACTGAGTAGACATCCGTGGCCGCTAGTCCTTCCTTCCAAGCTCGAGAATAAGAGGCTGCAAACCGAGCCGCTTCCTTAAAGGTTTGTTCGGGGGGCTTCTCTCCCCTGGTCTTCACTAGGACGAAGGGTGCGCCAGGCAGATCAGCGTGAAAAACTACATCATGAGGCTCCATGTATCTCTTTATGAGAACATCGTTCGTTGATGCGTCTCTACCGCCGACTACGAGGAAACCGTTTGAAGAATGGAACCACCTGAACTTCTCATACCATTCCAGCTTCGTTTTGGAGGGCGGCTTCACAGTCTCTTCCACCTTCTCGAGGGCCTTGAACCTTGCGGCTTCAATCTTCGCTCGAGTTTCCATGACGGCTTTTTCAGCGCCTTCAATCTTTCTTTCAGCCTTTTTTGCCTCCTTGTAGTACTCAGCACCATTCTTCTGGGCTGAGAGTCTGAGGTCAAGGTCTAAGACCACTCCTTCGACAGCTACTTGGACCTGCAAGGGTTTCAGCTTTAATGTTTCGAAATAAATAGCTGGAACAAGGGACTCGCGCTTCTCTTTCTGCAACGTCTCCTCTATCTCTTTCCAGCTCTTTCCGCTCCGCTTAGCCCCCATAATACTTTGAAGGAGAAGCTGAAGTTCACTCAAGTGACGATAGACCAAGTCGCCTATTTTCCTGTTCACCTCGGCCTTTCTTCTCAACTCATTAAGCGTTTCCTCTTGGTCTCTGAGTATCCTTTCCAGTCTCGCCACTTCCTGCTCAACCAGGTCCTTAACGTGCGAAACCCTCTCTCCGAAGGACATCCTGGAGTAGTATTCGTCCAGAGCCTCATTGAAAGTTTGGTATTGTACATGCTTGAGGTGACTGTATCGTTTCAACGGGACTGGGGCCACATCAATCCATTGGCCTTCTTCATCAATGAAACCAAAGGGCTTCGCATTCTCAGCCGAAGCCTCAGATAGGAGTTGCTGAAGACTGTCAAAAATCGCACCTAAGTCCCTATCTTCGAGCGAAGAGCAGGG
>CAYURV010000233.1:0-1955 GCA_964447115.1 uncultured Candidatus Bathyarchaeia archaeon | reverse complement strand
TGGCTGAGCACAGGCAGGGGCAGATCAGAGACATAACATTCGAGATGCTGATGAAAGGCAGGGAACTGGCCGAGAAAACTGGGAGCTTATTGACGGCAGTTCTCTTCGGAAAAGATAGTAGAGAACGCGCGAAAACACTTGCAGAGTACGCCGGAAGAGTTTTGATTGTTGAAGACAGCAGACTAGAGAACTTCAACTCTGTAGCCTACCAAAAGGTGCTATCCAGTCTGGTCAGTGAGCGCAAACCGCTCCTAATCATGATAGGACACACAACCTTCGGAATTGATCTGGCTCCGAGCCTCGCAGTTGCCTTGAATCTGCCCCTCGTAACGGACTGCATAGACGTGGGGTTTGAAGACGGGACGCTTGCAGTAACACGGCAAATGTACGGAGGCAAAGTGAACGTTAGAGCAGTGGTCCGCAAGTCTGAAAGCTACATTGCCACAATTCGTCAAGCGGCATTCGCCTCAGATAACCCGAAACCAATGAATGGAGAGATAGCTGAAGTGCCTTCTCCTCTTTCGGAGGAGATAACTGAGAAGCGTTTCATCGAGTATGTTTTGCCTCCGGCGGGAGGAGTCGATATCATTGCTGCGGAGGTCCTGGTGGGCGTTGGACGTGGGGTGAAAGACGCAAGCAACATACCTATGCTTGAAGAGTTTGCGAGGTCACTTGGTGGAGTTCTTGCCTGTTCACGTCCTGTAGTAGATAAGGGGTGGTTGCCGAGCGACCGTCAAGTAGGCACTTCAGGTAAGACTGTGAAGCCCAAACTTTACATCGCTGTTGGGGTAAGTGGTGCCTTCCAGCACGTTCTAGGAATGAAGAATTCAGATTTGATCATAGCCATAAACAAGGATCCGAAGGCTCCAATCTTCAACTTCGCAGACTACGGGGTTGTCGACGATCTGTTCAAGATCATCCCGCAACTGAAAAGCAGAATACAGCAGATGAGGGCGTGGAAGTAAAGCGCCGATCGGAAACTGAACAGCCATCTGAAGCAAGTCGTGAGGTGTGCTTCGGCCATCGTAGTGAAGATTGGGCTACTCTTTGCTTCTGAATGATATGTCGCAGTAGCGATAGGCCACCGTACGTCAGTCGTCGGTGTGCGTGAGGCCAACATTACCAAAGAGGAGGCACACTTTCCTCTCTCTTCTTCAATCCTGCTAGTGGTGGCGCGCCTAGTCTATGGTCCGAAAACAAGGCTTTTATTTGATTTCCTCCACACTTCTATAAGGTGATACAATGAAGGCTGAAGTTGATGAACTTGATCGAAAGATTGTGCGATGCGTCTGCAACGGCATCTACTCCTACAACGAGCTGGCAACGCTTTGTAACGCAAGCCGAAACACCGTCTACCGTAGGATCGACAAGCTCGAGAAGATGGGCATAATAACGCGGCGGATTATGGCTTTCCCCAATTTCGGGAAGCTCGATTTTTCCGCCGTTATCTTCGGCATGAACGTAAGCCCCAAAGACTTGGGCAGGACCGTGGATTTCCTGAAGAGGCAGCATCAGGTCAAATTCCTGTGGAAGACGTATGGTACGCATGATCTGGTTTTCGCCATAATCTGTGACAAGGGAGACGTAGGAACATGCATCTATAGCTTGAGGAAGGCATTGGAGAAGTTGGAAATTGCCGCCATACGGCTCGATTCCTCAACGAGCATTTCATGGGAGAAGATAGATCTAAGCCCATACTAAACACACATTTTCCCTCATCTTATCCGATGCCCGTGCATTGTAAGAAATAGTGAGACCTATCCAGTCAGACAGATATCATTTACTTTTGGTACATAAACAGCGTAAACAATTGATTATGAAAGCAAAAGAAACACTCTCTGTTCTATAGATGATAATCTTTTGGGTCACTTTATCGCTATTACCGATGTACGACTTGATTCAGTATTTTAAGAAAGCTTGGAATAAAACTGTAAATTCATATGCTTGAAGTCTTG
>CAYURV010000232.1:0-1963 GCA_964447115.1 uncultured Candidatus Bathyarchaeia archaeon | reverse complement strand
ATTAGATGTTCTGAGCGAAGTCGGAAACCTAGAGAAAAGCGAGGTAATATTACTACTGGACTTTGACGAGCATGGCAGAAAGTGGACAAACCTACTTACCAGAGGTCTTGAGGGGATAAGGGTTAAGCCTAACTTGGTCTTCTGGAGAAGGCTTATGAGTCTCGTCGGAAGAGACGTGAAAGATATAGAAGGCCTCTCAAGCTACATCCAGACGCTTAAGCGGAGAATAGGTAAGGATATATTTAACGTAGAATAGTAGAGTATAGATGCCTTAGATAGGCTTTGATCTCAAGATAACAGTTAAAACGTGTCATAAATAATGAGGTGATGAAATATTGTCCTTTCAACCGTTTACGGTCAAGTATGTAATTCGAGCCCGATTTGAAGTGGAAGGGGTTGTTGAAAAACCCGACGTCATAGGCGCCGTCTTCGGGCAGACAGAAGGTCTTTTCGGAACAGAATTAGACCTAAGGGAGCTGCAGAAGTCAGGAAGAATTGGCAGAATAGAAATAGACCTGAAATCGCAGAAAGACAAAACTGACGGTTCAATAATTATTCCGACGAGCCTGGACAGAGTGTCCACAGCCATAATCGCTGCAAGCCTCGAGAGCATAGACCGAATAGGTCCTTGCTCTGCAGATGTCAATATGGAAAAGATTGAGGATGTGAGGGAAACAAAGAGGAAAGCAATAATCGAGAGGGCAAAAGAGATCCTTCATGGCTGGAACCTTGAAAAGAGGCCGGAGACTGAAGAAATATTCCGAGAGGTCTCAGAGATTTTGAGGGCAACGAGGGTTGAGACCTACGGACCTGAGAAACTGACAGCAGGCCCAGATGTTGCATCTTCGAAGGAAATCATCATTGTTGAGGGAAGAGCCGATGTGGCAAACCTTCTGAAGATGGGCATCCAGAATGTTGTTGCATTAGAGGGCGTAAAGGTTCCTGAGACCATAATTACCCTAACGAAAGAGAAAGAAGCCACCGCTTTTCTTGACGGAGATCGAGGAGGAGACCTTATCCTAAAGGAGCTTCTGCAGGTAGCTCATGTCAGATACATTGCAAGAGCACCTAAGGGTAAGGAGGTCGAGGACCTCAGCGCGAAGGAGATTGAATATGCCCTCAAGAACAAGGTTCCCATCGAAGAAATAAGGGGTAAAAAGAAGAAACGGAAGAAGATTCTTGTTCCTAAAGAGATTGTGAATGCCACCAACAGCCTCAAAGGAACACTTGAGGCTATCCTTCTAGATGAGAAGATGAAGGAAGTGGATCGCATGCCGGTCAGCGAGCTTGCTGATAAGATTCGTGAAGTCAATGGCGTTAACACTGTGGTCTTCGACGGTGTAACCACTCAGAGACTGGTGGACGTAGCAAGCGAGAAGAACATAAAATATCTAGTAGCAGCCCGCGTTTCAGATGTCGTCAAACAGCCGCTCAACGTGCACCTCCTCACTTTCGACGACGTAGCTGAGTAGCTGACTACTTTCCACCAAAGAAATCTGCCAAAGTCCTAGGTTTCTCAGTGGACTCAGAAGTCAAGATATCTTCCTCTTTTACGCCGAATGTTGAGAGGATTCTTAGGGCAGCAGGCAACACCTGGTTTGTCACGTAATATTCTGTATCTACTTCTTCATAAGAGGTCATCGTGTAAGGTTTAACTCTCTCGTACAGCCTCCCCTTGCCCTGAGTTATGACGTAACCAACTTTGTCGCCAACAGTTAAGGCCCATCCTTCCTTCTCTAGCATCCTTGCAGCTTCCACATGCGGTGCGTTGACTTCATACTCGCTAACGGGCTTTGTGAGAGTTTTCCATATGATCAGATCTCTGTAGGGGACTTGTTGTCTACGCAGATCAGCTATAATATTATGGACTGAGTCAACAGCTCTTCTTAGCGAGCGTTCTCTTAGGACCAACTCGAGGACGTGTTCTTGTGTGTTCTTAGCTACGTTTGCCCAATCTCCTCTG
>CAYURV010000231.1:0-1968 GCA_964447115.1 uncultured Candidatus Bathyarchaeia archaeon | reverse complement strand
TAGGCGCCTATCGTGACACTGACATTGACGAGAAGCATCAGTTGACTCCTGTCTTGACAGAGCTAAACAGGGAGCGATTGCTTCAATCAGCCCAGTTGAAGCGCATGTCTTTTGATGACACCTCGGAGATGATTAGACGCATCTTGGAGCAGGATGAGGTTCCGACAGAGTTCTGCAAACTGGTTTACGATAAGACGAGAGGTAATCCATTCTTCGCTGAGGAAGTGATCAAGTCTCTGAAGGAAGAGGAAGTCATATGCCGTGAGGAAAACAAGTGGAGAATCAAAGACGTTTCTAGTATTGAGTTTCCGAAAACCGTCAAAAGCGTCATAAAGGCAAGAATAGGGCGCCTAGATGATGAATGTCAGAATGCTTTGACCTTGGCTTCCTTCATAGGTAATGATTTCACGTGTGAAGCTTTGTGCGCAGTCACCGGCATGGAAGAGAACAAAACACTTGACCTGATAGAAAAGCTACTCAAAACAGGACTCGTCAAACACAGGGTCATTCGTGGCGAAGACGTGTGTTCCTTCACTGACATCATTGTGAGAGACATCGTGTACGAAGAAGTCAGCCCCTTCAGACGCAAGAAGCTTCACAACGTCGTTGGATGCGCGTTGGAGAAGGTTTACGCTAAGAAGATTGACGAGCACTATGGAGAACTAGCCTTACACTTTCTTGAGAGCGGAGACAAGGACAAAGCGCTTGACTACTTCCTAAAGGCTGGAGAAAAAGCCGCGAAGATCTACGCCCACAGCGAGACTGCTTCCTACTTCCAGTCAGCCCTTCGACTTCTCGTAGAAAGAGAAGGTGAACTGAGCCAAAAAGCACGGGTCCTAGAGAGCCTTGGAGATGTCAAAAGTTTTGTCGGGGAATTTGAAGCCGGCATGAAGTACTGGGATGAAGCCTTATCCTTGCTGGACCAACTAGGTGAGAAAGAAAAAATCTCACGACTGTATCGGAAAATGGCGTTGATTCTCTATGAAAAAGGTGATTTGGCAAGGTTCAAAGAGTTCGTCGACAAGGCTCTGAAGATTCTGGAAACACAGCCTGAAAGTAACGAACTAGCAATAACCTATGGCTACATATCTGGGGGGTTGTGGCTATCTGGGGACTTGGCTGAAGCTCTTTTGTGGGCTGAGAAGGCGCGTGCGCTTGCCGAAAAACTGAAAAATCCTGAAGCCATTGCGACTTCGCACTTCTTCTTGGGAACGATATCTAATTCAGTTGGAGATCGTGAGAAAGGCATTGAATGCTTGGAGAAGGCTTTGAAAATAGCACTTGACAATGGATATATCGAAATCGCTTTGATGGCATACAACAACCTTGGCGTGTGGCTCCCAGCAGAGAAAAATGAAAGGCGTCTAGAAATTTTAGAGAAAGGATACGAACATGCAAGAAAGGTTGGACATGTCCCCTTTTTATCTTGGCTGGGTTCAAACCTAGCAAACATGTACATTGGCATGGGAAACATGGACAAAGCAGTTCTCTTGGCGGAGGAGTCAGTTGCGCTAGATCGAAAAATCGGTAACCTTATTCACCTTCCCATGTCCTTGGGGGTACTTGGGTCTATTCTTCAGATGTTAGGGGAATGGGACAAGAGCGAACAATACCTTAGGGAAAGATTCAGCCTTTCACAAAAACTAGGCGATATTCAATCAGTAGCCGGAGGCTACGGGTCTCTTGGGTTGCTCCATTTTGACAAAGGCGAATTTGCAGAAGCAAAAGAGTTTTTTGAGAAAGCGTATGAGGTGTGCGAAAAAGCTGGAGCAAAAAGCGCCCAAATGGTTTACTCCCGATGGCTTGCTTCGACACTTATAGAGCAGGGAGAAATTGAGAAAGCCAGTGGTCTTTTGGACAAATCGTATGAGTATGCTGTGAAGATCAGGGATAGAGCAATGGTTGCTTGGACGGATGTACGAAAAGGCATGATGTTTCGTGCACAGAAGAAATGGGAAGAATCTATCG
>CAYURV010000230.1:0-1977 GCA_964447115.1 uncultured Candidatus Bathyarchaeia archaeon | reverse complement strand
TTTTAAGCCTGTTCATATCCAATAAGAAAGTTGTGGGTAAACCCTGTTTGCCAAGAGCGGATAAAAAGCTCTAGATGTCTTCCCTGTCCCCACGATGCTGGAGAGCTATAGGATGTCCCGAGACGATCTACCGGATAGGGTCAGAGTCTCTATCGGATCAGCAGTCGTCCTTGGTTTGGCTAAGGTTAAACTTGACGTCGAGCCCACGACTGTGTACATGCTTACCTACAGAAGGGGAAGGTGCTCTGCCAACTGCGCATTCTGCCCTCAGTCAGCGGTAAGCGAGGGAAGGGCAGATCTTCTTTCACGGGTTGTGTGGCCAGCTTTCCATACGCGAGATGTTATCCCCCGGATTGCGGAGGCCTTCAAAAAGGGAGAGATGAGAAGGGCATGTATTCAAGCACTCAATTATCCAGGAGTGCAAGAGGACATAATTTATCTGGCGAGAGAACTACACTCCTTCTCAGAAATTCCGATCTCGGTTTCCTGCCAGCCACTAAACCGCGAGGACATGCGAAGACTTGATGAGGCGGGCGTCGAGAGGGTCAGCATTGCCTTGGACGCAGTGACTAGGGAGCTCTTTGACAAAGTGAAGGGAACATCGATTGGCGGTCCTTACACCTGGGAAGGGCATCTCGAAGCGTTGAAGAATGCTGTCAAAATATTCGGTAATGATCGCGTCACAACCCACCTCATAGCTGGCCTCGGAGAGAAGGAAGAAGACTTTGTCATGATGATTCAGAGATGCGTCGACTCAGGGGTTTACCCTGCGGTCTTCGCCTTCACACCTATACCGGGAACAGTCATGGCGGATCGTCCTCCACCCTCTGTGGCAAAGTACAGAAGACTCCAGGTTGCCCACTATCTTATGACACATGGGATAAGGCGCTACGAGGACATGAACTTCAGGGATGGTTGTCTCACTAGCTTTGGTCTCTCAAAAGAAGAACATCTAAAAACTATTAGAACTGGTAAGCCGTTCAGAACGTCCGGATGCCCAGGCTGTAATAGGCCTTATTATAACGAAAGACCTGGCGGCCCGATCTATAATTATCCAAGGCATCCTGCACCTTCTGATATAGCCGTGATTGAGGAACTACTAGGTGACATATCTTGTATCCCTTGATCCAGATTGATGCTGATCACAAGATCATCTTCGACGATTTCCGGAACATTAGATTGGACGAAAAGGCGGACCTTGTATTTGCCGACCCACCCTTCGGCATTGATTTCAGAGGCAATATGCTGAGCTATCATCGAACACCTGATTCGTTGACGTACTTAGAGGTCCCAAAGGAAGAGTACCCCAGTTTCATCCAAAGCCTCCTAGAGTGGTCCTTTAATACACTTAAGGCTTCAGGAAGTATGTGGTTGCTTTCCGGCTGGAACAACCTTGGCACCGTTCTAGGCGCCATTGAAGGGTCAGGCTTCCACCTTCTCAATCACTGCATTTGGAGGTATCAGTTCGGCGTCTTCACGAGGAAACGGTTCACGACTTCCCACTATCACCTCTTGCTACTGGTCAAGGATGACAAAAACTACACTTTCAATAAACCGGCACATTATGCCGAGGACGTCTGGAACATCAGAAGGCCGTATCGTCGCGGGGTGAGGACGGCAGGCAACGAGCTTCCAGAAAAGCTGGTTGAGAAATGCATATTCACATCCTCGAACAAAGGCGATCTAGTAGTGGACCCCGTTTTGGGTTCAGGAACGACAATGAAAGTCTGCCTACGCACAGAAAGGAGGTGCATAGGCATCGAGGTAAATCCTGCCCTTGCAGAAAGGATCATCTCAAAAATAAGGCTAGATAAGAAGGATTGGACAAAGTAGTTACAACTGATCATCTTAGATAAAGCATAAAAACCATTCGAAAATGTCTTACTATCAAACCAAACTCCTTTAGAGTCTGGAAAGGATATGTGTTGATTAGGGTGCAAGTATATGATCGATCAAATTTCATTGAACGAGTTTGCA
>CAYURV010000229.1:0-1994 GCA_964447115.1 uncultured Candidatus Bathyarchaeia archaeon | reverse complement strand
AGTCGGTGTCTCTCGGTGCACGTCGCGGGAAATCACTCCCCGGTTGGTCGAATAAGAACCTTTAACGTCATGTCCCTACTAGATGACTCAAGATCTGTCTCGACGCCACGAGGATTCGGAATTCTAAAATCAGGATCATACACAAAGCAAACCAAAGTTTTGCAATCATGGTGCTGTTTGTATTTCTCGATATCCACTATGAGTTGCTGCCCAACTTCTCTGCCAGTCAGACCTTGGCGTGTCTTTTTTGTTTCTATTACTATCTGCTCTCTTTTTAGAAGAAAGTCCATCTTTGCACTACCCCCAGCATAGCTAGGTGTCCATTCCTCAACCCTGATATCCTCAAAATCAAGCATCAAAAGGACGTGCATCAAATCTTGAACGTCATACTCATCCTCAACTTTGAAGGTTTCGCGTTCACTATATCTGTTTCTAAGTTGCCGCGCGACTAGGTGAAATCTAGAACAGATTCTTTCCACCTTTTTTAAACTCGATTCTTCGCGTCTACTCTCTTGTTGTTTGAGCCTTCTTAACAGACTTCCAGCGGCGTTTGCAATTTCCCTTAGCTTTGCCTGCTCATAAAAAGAAAAGCCGGCTCCTCCAGTTTTTTGCCCTTCGGGAACTGGTTCTATTGGTGAAAGGTCTTTGCAGATTTCCCTATCATGTAATTTACGCAAAATGTCGTTATATTGCCTTAGATATGTCTCGTAATTAGCCCAAAATCTTTTTTGAAAGTCTTCCTGTGAGCTAGAAGTGAGCATTTCAAGGTCTGCAATCAAACCATTGATGTCGGTGTTCATTTCGATGCAGCTCCTGCAAGACCAAGTGGAGTCTCGTAGACCTATAATATCTTAAGAACCCTATCGACAACTTTCTTATAGGTTTTGAACGATCTCTCGTTTCTTGCATGTTTTCTCAGATAGTATAACGTACTCTTGCCTATGCCAAGTTTCTGAGCTTCAGAAGACGAAAGACTAAGAATCCTCTCACGAAGCTCTCGGCTGTCGCTTCTAACCAAACTCGGAGCGGGCTGCTTGAAATCGATGGAGACAGATTTGCCTAGGAGAAAACGAGCTAGCTCCTGAGTCTTGTTTAGAATGATGGTATCCCACTTCCAACTCTTACACTTGACGCCTAAAGAACTTATTTCTCTTTGCCGCGTACGAGAGAAGTGAAGATGCCTAGAGCCGAAATGAAACCTGAGACGAAGAAAGCTCTTCGAATTCCCTCCACAAATGCTTCAGCCATCACTGTTCCAGCTTCACTACGCAATCCAATAAACAGGTCTGAAAGGATCTTGGAAGGGATTGCGGTAGCGGCAACAGCTCCCATAACAGCTAAACTCATAGATTGACCTATGAACCTCATTGTAGCAAGCGTGCCAGCAGCCACGCCCAGCCTATTCTTCTCAACAGAGCCCATGACTGCGCTCGTATTTGGTGGAGCGAAGATTCCCATACCGAAACCAAGCACAAGCAACCTGACGATCACATCCAGACGAGAAGAATCGACACTTAAGGTGCTGAACATGAAAAGCCCCAAGCACATCAAAGCCATACCTGCTGAACTGAGCGAACGTGAACCGAACCTGTCGGAGAGCCAACCACTCACAGGCGATAGAAGAGCCATGACCAAAGGCATCGACAAAAGAATCAGACCAGCCTCTGCAGGTCCAAACTCTAGAACCCTCTGCAGATAGAATGACATCAAGAACCCAACGCCGAAGTATGAAGTATAGTTGAGAAAGGCAGTTAGATTCGCTGCTGCGAAGAGGCGGTTCCGAATGAACAGAGAGATATCCAACATAGCCTCCTTGCCCATCCTTCCCTCAATCACTACGAATAAGATGAAGAAGACTCCGCCGATCAAGAAGAGACTCATTATACTGAAGGCGGTCCAACCAAAGCTTGGACCTAGTGTCAAAGCGAGAAGTAGAGCCGTCAAACTTGCAGAGAATGTTCCTGCGCCTATGAGATCAAACTTTTCGCTTATGC
>CAYURV010000228.1:0-1998 GCA_964447115.1 uncultured Candidatus Bathyarchaeia archaeon | reverse complement strand
TAAAGAGCGGTAGAGTCCTGTCCGACAGTCTTCCGAGAAGATTATAGGTAAAGTGATAGGCTGTAGAAAGGCTTTCTTCGTCCCGAGCTTCAAGCGCCTTTGACTTCCGCTTGTCCTTCAATCTATTCAGCAATCCGAGTTAGTTCCCCTTCCTGATCTTCTCCAGAACGCCAGCCATGTCGAGATAGTAAGACCTGACGATCTCAACTACGTCCTTGTAGTCACGTACCTGATTCTTAGCCATCCATTCAATCAGCTTCTTCCTACTGTCAAGTTCCTTCATAGCAGCATCAAAGGTAACCCCATGCCTCTTCACAAGCTTCTCGAGGACATAGCTCCTACCAGAGTATGCGAACGAGTCTGTCCTCGGATCCCATTTGAACACCTCATTTGTCAAGATGTCCTTCGTTATGGGGTCTATCCCAACTATCTCGGTAACGCTAACGATCCGCCTTACAGACTTATCGCCCAATCGAACTCGGCCTTGAACGGCGACTACGTCTATGGTCGTTATGAGCGGCCGAGGTATGTTCATAGGTTCAGTTTCAAGTCGGTGAATAGAAGCTTCAACGGAGTCTGCGTGAAGAGTTGCTAAACCTCCATGGCCCGTGGCGATCGCTTGAACTAGCGTATAGGCCTCCGCACCTCTCACTTCGCCCACTATTATGTATTCAGGCCTCTGCCTCATCGCGTTCTTGAGCAAGTCATACAGCGATATCTCCGAGACTTTCCCGCTTACGCCGAAGCCCGTCCTCACGACAGAAGGAAGCCAATTCTCATGTGGTAGCTGAAGCTCCGCGGTATCCTCTATCGAGACTATCTTAGCTGTCGGCTTGATGAACATAGACAGCATGTTGATGGTGACAGTCTTTCCACAAGCTGTTCCTCCGACAACCATAACTGAAGCTTGTCTCTCAATGATATACCAGAAGTAGGCTGCCATCTCAGGCGACAGCGTGTTGAAGACTATCAAGTCGGTTATCGTGAAAGGTCTCTCTCGAAACTTCCTAATAGTGAAAGACGACCCTCTACGAGTGACCTCCTTCTCGTAAGTCAACTGTATACGAGATTGATCAGGAAGGCTTGCGTCAACAACCGGTTGAGCTATCGAGATAGCTCGACCGGTCATATAGGTCAGTTTAACTATGAATTTGTCTAGTTCTTCAGCCGTCTGAAAGACAACGTTCGTGGGGATCGACTCGTACTGCTGATGCCAGATGAATATTGGAAGCCCATAACTATTGCAGGAGATATCTTCTATTCTAGGGTCCCTCATCAACGGGTCGATCTTGTCGAAGTAAACGTAGTCTCTAATGATGTAGTACGCAATCTTGTCGAATGATGCGGGGTCCACCTTCAACCTGTAATTTTTGATTACGGTTCGAATCTGCTTTTTCAGGTAATCAGCTGTCTTCTCACTCGATCCCAACTTCTTAAAATTGACTTTAAGCTCGTCCGTGAGGAGCTCTTTTATCTGGTCGAGTTGCTTATTCTCAACTTCTGAAAGAGAAACCTCTGAGACCAGATATTTGACTTGCCCGCTATTCTCCTTGACGATCACCGCCTCCGCGAAAGGCTCATTGAGGTGGTATCGATCCAAGACAGCCGCTTGAGTAGTGCTATATCTGGATAGATCGCGACCTCTTTGAGTGTTGACGATGCTATTGTAGAGTTGTGAGATGCCGATCCTCCAGTTTGCTCTCGAAAAGATGTTACTTAGAAAGCCTCTCTTTGCAACATTGGGCATGGATAAGGTTTCAATATCGTATCGAAGTCTCTTCCTGCCTTCTTTGCCGTGTTTCTTCTGATAGTAGCTTTCCAGTTCCATCCGAATGAGTTGTATCTCTTTCTTATCGTAGTTCGTTTTCGGGTTGACAACTTCATTCAGTAATACTTCTCGCTCCATACACCTGCAACTCTACATGACTCGTTTGAATGTCTCGGCCATTATCCCTCTCTCTGTTATTGAGAAAGGAAGGAAGAGGGGTTCAGATCGCG
>CAYURV010000227.1:0-2055 GCA_964447115.1 uncultured Candidatus Bathyarchaeia archaeon | reverse complement strand
GAGATAAGAGAGCTCTAGTTATTCTACTGAATTTTTGAAGGAGTGCCTTTCGTCAGGCAAGTTTTCAAGATCACTTCGAAATTCCGTCTGTTCAGGTTCTTTTTGTACTTCCTCAGGGCATCAATAAGGTCTTCTTTGCTCATCTCTCCAAGCGTAGCGGTAACCAGCTCAGCGGTCTTACCGCCCATGAAAAGAAAGTGGCAGATTGAGGTTACGTTTGAAACCCTTCTCGTTAGACTGGCTGTCTCAAAGTCCAAAATGCGAGCCTTCCTATCATCCTCTAACAAGATGTGTTTCGATGCTTGGCTCAGCTCGCCGTGGTCTAAGCCTCTATGATCAAGCCTCCAGCACTGCTCCAGAATGTCTATGAGCGATCTGCGAATCCTTGCTTCCATGCCATATTCCCCTTCGATAGCCTCAATCCACTTTAGAAGGAACATTCCATCGACAAATTCCATCGCCAACAGGTTCTCAGAGGAGCCTAGGAGCTTTGGACCTACGTTGACCGAGTTTGCTACCCTAAGCATTTCGGCTTCATGTTTCATTCCTTTTCTGTCTGCATCTGTTCTTCTTATCTTCAGGGCGATTCTCCCAGCGTCGGTGTAAGCCGAGACAACTATCCCCACACAGCCCTTGCCGAGAACAGGTACGCCATTGATATTTTTCTTGCCTGTGAATTCTAATGCTTTCACGCCTAATTGTCTGATCTCTGAAAGCCTTTTTTCTAGTTCCCTAGGCGCATACCTAGGGTAACATATGACTTGTCCATATTCTTCTTTGCTTAGTCTATCTAAAGGAACGATCTTACTCATCAATGTGACTTCCCTGCTCCTCCTCTATTAGGGATGACCTTTGCTGTCGAATATGATGATCTTCGGTTCTCTGGAGGGTCACCTTATTAGAGCCATCTTGGCTTGCCTTTCAGGTACTCTGTTAAGAAAGAGGCGAAAATAGGCGTCTTCGAGTAGAACTCTCTCACATCATGGTTGACCCAGACTTCGATAGAAGACGAGAAGGCCTGCGAGATTAGGCTTGCAATTCCAATTTTCCCTCCGCCGTCTTTGAGCTTATCCCTCAAAAGATTAACTATACCCGTATACTCTCTTCTTCTCTCAACAACCCATCTGTCTCCCTCTACCCTAGGACCAGACAACACCCGCTCGGATCTAAGATGCTTTTCTAGGAATCTTTCACAATCCTTCCTTTTTCTCAAAGGCGGACCCATAAGAGTCTCAACTGTGGGAAGAAGACCCGAGTGCAACTCGAAGACGAAGACATGGGAAAATTCCTCGTCGCTCCAGACTTCGCTGCGGATAATTATGAAACCGTGCTGTCGGATCAAGTTTGTAAGGGCTCTTTGAGACCTGTAAAGTTGACCCCAAAGCACATCCGGCACGGCTCTAATGGCACCGGTCTTTAGAAAGACTAAGGTCGAAGCTTTCAGATCCATCGTTCGAGTTAACTCGCCAACAGATAAAGCTGTAACCTCTTTCGGGTAGAAAAACTCCAAGGCGGGACTTTTAAGGAATTCACGTGACGCAGCGATGAACTCGTTGAGTCGGTCGACCCTAACTGCTGAGGCCACGTTTCGTCCTTTGTCTACAGGGTCAACTACGATGAGGGGTTCTGGAAAGATTTTCTGAGCCTCGTCCTCTCTGCCCTTGTAATGTCCTTCTGGGTCGATGACTTCACCTTCTCGCCAGTCCGATGAAGCCTTGAGCAGATCCGTGAAGAACCCGTAGTGAAGTACAAGGACTTCACAAAGATACCCGCTGAAGCCTCCGACCTTTAGCTCGGCACCATAGGCCCCGATGCCCCGCATAAACCTCTTCAGTAACAGGACTTCATTCTTTGTTTGGGTGTTAAGCCTCATCTTGACATAGAGCGTATGGAAGGGCGTCCTGTCTACTGATGAGACAACCTCGGTTGCACTTTTCAGCTTAAAGCATGGGACAAACTCCACAGTAAATCCTTCAATATCAGCTTGAATGTATGGATGTTCTGCGTAAGCCTCAAGATAATCCTCTCCAGCAACCTTCTTAGCGACTTCCAAAA
>CAYURV010000226.1:0-2056 GCA_964447115.1 uncultured Candidatus Bathyarchaeia archaeon | reverse complement strand
GCTGATTTTCCAGTTCTATAAATATGTACACTAAAGATAGACCTTGTCTTCATAATTCATTTATCAAGCGTTTCATCAAAAAGTTGTTCAAAGGTGACAAATGTGACCCGAAGAATAGTTAAAAGCTTAAGGGGTCTGAGCCCAGTAATCGCCACCGTCATACTAGTGTCCGTCACGATAGTCGTAGCCGTCGCCGTCTCCTACTGGATGGGAGGCATCGCAGGTCTCTACACAAGATTCGAAAAAATAGAGATATCCAGCTGCTACGCTGTAAAAAATTCAACCAATGACTATACCGTGACCGTCGAGCTGAAAAACACCGGATCAGCTGATGCAACAATATCCTACGTTTTGATAAACGGGAAACCTGTGACCGAATATAATAATAGCACATATACTGGTATCTCGGTACAAACTGTTCCGCAATCACTTCCACTTGGTAAATCAGAAACAATATCTATAGGCATCGACAAAGACCTTTTTGAAGCGGGCACAACTCTAGACTTGAAGTTTCACAGTGCTGCTGGCAAGGACTATCCACAGATGCTGGCGTTGCCGTAAAGACCTCGTCCCCTTTTTTATTTTCACCTTTGACCTAGAGAGGCATAAACGACCTCTCGCGGAGGGGTACCTATGAATCTTCTTGGGAAACTGAGCGGCAAAAAGAACGACGAGAAGAAGATCGATAAGAAGGACATTGTTGTCTATCCAAGAGACCCCTCTCTAAAGGTGATTGAGAGTTACCGAATTCACAACCCTATGGCAAAGGTGAGCATTGTCCAGCTTCCAGAATCAGAGGGAAACCTCAAGTACTTTGTTGATGAAGTTCCGCTGGACGAAGCGGAAAAGAAAGCCCATGAGAAGCTTGTGACAGTCCTTAACAAGGAACTTAGACCGCCCGAGACCATAGAGACAGATGTTTCGACCTATGTTCTCACTGAAGCCCAGAGGATTGCAAAGAAGTATAGAAGAGCTCTGGGGAAATTTAGCGAGAAATCTTGGGAGAAGGTATTCTATTATGTAGTCAGAGACTTGGCGGGCTACGGTGACCTTCACACAATAATGATGGACCCGAACATTGAAGACGTCTCATGCAACGGTCTGAATAAGCCCCTCTATGTCTGGCATAGAAAGTATGAGAGCATACCGACGAACATCGAATTTGCCAACGAGTACGGCTATAACAACTTCATCATAAAGCTTGCCCACATGTCTGGAAAGCATATCTCAAGCGCATATCCCATGCTCGACGCCATGCTCCCGGAGAAGCACAGACTTGCAGCCACCTTTATGCGGGAAGTTTCAACGTTCGGCAGCACCTTCTGCATCAGAAAGTTCAGGTCGGAGCCCTTCTCCATAGCTGATCTGATAAAACTAGGTACCTTGGATGAAGAACTTGCCGCCTATATGTGGATTCTATTTGAAAACAAGATGAACTTAATGGTCTTAGGAGGAACGGGTGCCGGAAAGACGAGCATTCTCAACGGGTTAACTGGGCTTTTGACGCCAAACGACAAGGTGATAACAGTTGAGGAAGTCGCAGAGCTGAACCCTCCACGCACGAACTGGGTACAATTGGTCAGCAGAAGGTCAATAAAGTTTGGCGCCTCAGATACTACATCGATTTCTCTTTTCGACCTTGTCAGGCATACGCTGCGATATAGACCAGACTACATCATCGTGGGGGAGGTTCGAGGAGAAGAAGCCTATGTCCTCTTTCAAGCCATAGCGACAGGGCACGGAGGAATGTGCACGATGCACGCAGACAGCCTGGACCATGCTGTCAAACGGTTGACTTCGCCTCCTATGAACGTCTCCGAGATCTACATTCCATTGATGAACCTTTGTATCTATATTGCCAGGGTAGACTTACCCCAGAACAAAGGAGGGTTATCCTTCGGGCGAAGGATCAGAAACGTGTGGGAAGTGGTCGACTATGAAAAGTACAATCCTATTTCAGAATGGGATCCGGTTACAGATACATTCAAGACTGATTTTTCGAAGAGTTTCCTGCTGCAGAAGATAGCGTCCTTGAAAGGTTTGGACATGAGCAAGA
>CAYURV010000225.1:0-2059 GCA_964447115.1 uncultured Candidatus Bathyarchaeia archaeon | reverse complement strand
GATATAAGAATAACGACCTTGAAGTAAATAAGATGAAGAAGGAGATAGGAATTGGCTAAACGGGCAATCTACATAGCTTCAACAGAGGAACTTTCAGGTAAAAGTAGTATAACGATTTCACTGGCTCTGATAGCCAAAGGCTTAGGCAAAAAGGTAGGATACTTTAAACCCATTGGAAGCGCCTCGACATTTAGTGCTAAGGAAGGAGCCTTAGACGAAGATGTCGTGACAATACAGAAAATATTGAGGTTAGAAACCGAGACTAGTCTTATCTGTCCTATCATATTGGGAAAAGACGAGTTCCTAGAAGGCTTCAGTAAGACTGATGTCTCTGAGATTATTGACAAAATCGCCGCGTCCTATAAGAAAGCGTCCGAAGGCCAAGACGTCATGTTTATTGAAGGTCCACCTACTTTGGCAATTGGTTCTTTTCTAAGCTGTCAGGTGCCAAAGTTGGCTGCAAATTTTGACGCTCAGGTTCTGCTCATCGTAAGGTTCAAGGATGACTTTGTGGTGGATGATATTCTTCAAGCTCGAGACTACTGCATGAAATGGAACGTACCAATTTTCGGTGTTGTGTTTAATCGTGTCCCGATAGGCAGAATAGAAAAAGCTAGGGAATTAGTTAAGCCTCTACTCGAGAGGAATGGTGTCAAGGTCTTAGGGGTGGTCCCAGAGGATAGAGAGCTTGGTGCCCTAACGATCAGAGAGATCTATGACGTCGTCGGCGGAGAGGTCCTCGCTGGAAAAGATGGTATGGACAAGATAATCCAAACGGTTCTCATAGGCGCCATGACCCCCGAGAGCGCCATGAGATACTTCCGAAAGGCAAAAAACGAACTGATTATCACAGGAGGAGATAGGACTGACATAATCTTTGCCGGCCTTGAAGCTGGAGCTTCCGCATTGATCCTAACGGGTAACTTGTATCCCAGCGTGAAAATCATTCCTCGTGCTGATGACTTGTCGGTCCCAATAATCCTAGTGCCCTACGACACGCACACGACTCTGCAGCAGGTTCAAGGAATTGTCGGCAGGATCAAACCAGCAGACAAGAAAAGGATCACCAGAGCCAAAAGATTGGTCAAAGAAAACGTGGACTGGAGAAGGATCATTACAGGCCGTTCGATGTCTGACTGACTGTGTTATGGGGAAAGCGCTATGCCGATTAGACAGCCAATCGTGTGTGTACTTGGCCATGTAGACACTGGGAAGACTCTGTTACTTGACCAGATACGGAAAAGTAGTGTACAGGCACGAGAGGCTGGCGGGATGACGCAACATATAGGTGCAAGCTTCTTCCCACTTGAAACACTAAAAGAGATAGCCGGGCCTTTGCTCCGAAAACTAGGAGGCGAAATCCGGATTCCAGGCCTGCTGGTAATTGACACGCCTGGACACGAGGCATTCGCCAACCTTAGAAGCAGAGGAGGCGGTGTGGCTGACATCGCCGTGTTGGTCATCGACGTCCTGAAGGGATTTGAGAACCAAACCTTTGAGTCTATAGAAATTCTGAAGTCTAGAAGAACCCCTTTTTTAGTGGCAGCAAACAAGATTGACCGCATTCCAGGCTGGAAGCCCCAGCAAACCGCCTCTTTTCTGGAGTCTTATATGAGTCAGGACTCTTATGTTCGGCTGGCTCTAGACGAGAATCTTTATAGGATCATGGGAAAATTCTCAGAACTAGGCTTCAGGGCTGAAAGGTTTGACAAAATAACTGACTTCACCCGCACTGTTGCCATCGTTCCCACTAGCGCCAAGACAGGTGAGGGCATAACCGAGATAGTGGCAGTCCTAACTGGTTTGACCCAGCAGTTCCTCAAGGATAGGCTTCAGACAACAGAAGGGCCTGCGAAGGGCACGATTCTAGAAGTCAAGGAAGAGGTCGGACTCGGAACCACAGTTAACGTGATAACATATGATGGGGTTCTTCGTAAAGACGATACGATCATTCTGGGTGGAAAGTACGGCCCCGTCGTGACAACCGTACGCGCTCTTCTCTTACCAAAGCCCTTGGACGAGATTAGAGATCCGAGGGATAGGTTCTCTTCAGTTGATG
>CAYURV010000224.1:0-2059 GCA_964447115.1 uncultured Candidatus Bathyarchaeia archaeon | reverse complement strand
GGTGCGAAAGGCGTCCGAGTGAGATGGCTCATTTCTAAGAAGGATGGGGCGGAAAACTTTGCGATGAGGTGTTTCGAGGTTGAACCTGGCGGGCAAACTCCTCTCCATTCGCACGATTGGGAACACGAAATCTTCATCCTACATGGAGAGGGACTTGCAGTCTGCAGCGGCTCTGTGAAGAAGATAGCCCCCGGTTACGCGGTCTTTGTCCCCCCTAACATTGAACACTGCTTCAGAAACAACACAAACAAGCAATTATGTCTGCTCTGTTTGATCCCCCATAAGAAGTAGCAAGGACCGCAAGACCTGTAGATGTTAGCCTTAGCACGTAGCGAGTCTTCCATCAAGCCACATGGGAAACGTTATTAGCGGTTTAGTTTCTTTAGCTGAATGACACAGTTAGGTTGAGTGTTCCTTGAGGGCTATCATCTTCGATCTTGACGGGACATTGATTGATTCAGCCATCCCTTTCAAGGAGATGAAGTCTACGGTTATAAAATACCTCCAAACCGTAGGGGTCACACCAGGTCTCTTGAACAACGATATGCTCAACTCTCAAATCACAAGCATAGCTGTTGAGGACCTAAGAAAGAAGGCTGTCTCTCAAGTAGAAATAAGAGTCATTTTCAGCAGGGTATCAGATATAATGAACGGGGTTGAGCTTAAATCTTTGCCGTGGGCTTCGCTCATTGAAGCTGTGCCTGAGACTCTAAAAGCTCTGAAAGATATGGGGCTGAAGCTAGGCATCATGACGAGAGGTTGCCATGAATACGCTAAGAAGATACTTGACAGGTTTGGGCTTACCGAATTCTTTGACGCTGTTGTCGCTAGGGACGATGTCGAAAACCCGAAACCAAACCCCGAGCATGCATTCCACCTATTAGGTCTCCTGAGTGTGCGAGCAGAAGAAGCCCTATGTGTCGGGGATCACTGGTCGGACGGAGAATGTGCGAAGAAAGCCGGTCTCAAGTTCGTCCTTGTCAAGAGAGGCGATCGAAACATTACGTCGCCTGAGGAATCGGGCTTTCTGACAGTGAATAGTATACGAGACCTTGTACAGTTTTGCAGAGAAAGCACGTAAGCCTTACCGTACTTAATAGACGTTCTTACTTTTATAAATCGAAGGCTGCATAGTATTCTCTGCTGTCTCTGGCTTTATTGGAGGAGTGGTTTTTGACCAGAAAAACAAGTTTAGCCGAACTAAGGAACGAGATCACGAGGGTCACTTTGGAGATCACTCGTTTATGCGGAGAGAGGCTTCAGTTGGCGAAGAAGATAGGTGAGATCAAAGCCCGAGAGAACCTGCCCATAGAAAGTCCAAAGTTTGAGGAAGACTTAAGGACCGAGGTTCTTAGCGTATGCCAAACATATGGCATGGAAAGGGGTTTCTGCCTCAAGCTTTTAGACCTTCTCATCGACGAATCGAAGCGAGTCCAAAGAGATCTATTAGGACAAAAAACCAGAAGCACCCGCGGATTCAGGAGGTATAAGACTTGAAGGTGGCAGTCATAGGCGGCGCAGGAAGGATGGGAAGGTGGCTTGTGGGATACTTCCTCAGGCAAGGGCACAAGGTTGTCCTTTCTGACATAAGACATGAGGAGGCTAAAACTGTCGCAAGGTCAACGGGAGCAAGGCTAGCCCGGAGCAATCTTGAAGCCGTAGAAGACGCGGATCTGTCTTTATTCTCTACGCCGATCGAGGTTACGGCACACGTTTTGGAGAAGTTGGCTCCCCAATTTAGAAGGCTCTCCACGGTCATGGAGATATCCTCGCTCAAATCTTCTATTGCCCCAGTTCTGAGGAAGATTTCGGAACGAGAGGTAAGGACCTTGTCGGTTCACCCGCTTTTCGGTCCCGGTGTTCAGAAACTCGCTGGAGAAAAGATTGCCTTGATTCCCGTGTCTGATCCTGCCTTAGAGCTCAAACTTACTAGGAATCTCTTTCCCGACGCTGAGATGGTTGTCGTTGATGTTGAGGAACACGACAGGGCTATGGCTCTGACACTTTCTCTTCCCCACTTCTTGAACATAGCTTTTGCCTCAGTGATAGGTGACGAAGA
>CAYURV010000223.1:0-2061 GCA_964447115.1 uncultured Candidatus Bathyarchaeia archaeon | reverse complement strand
GCCCCAATAAAACTAGGCAACCTTCTCGAACAAAGCCTGGAAGAAATTTGGACTCACAATGAATTACTGAATTACATCAGAAACCGAGACGCACTAAAAGGCTCATGCAAAATATGCACATACAATACCCTGTGCGGCGGATGTAGATACACAGCGTACATCGCCCATGGAGACTGGCTAGGACCTGATGTTTCTTGCCCTTTCGGTCCAAAAATCCCAAATACCTAGGAGAGTCAAAGTCTATGTAGCGCTAACGCGAAAATAGTCTTCCCCCGGGGTTTGAACGGGAATGTGAACCCATCTTGTGTCAGTAGACTTTGTTGGGGACTCGTATGAAAAGTGGAGGAAAGTTTATTATATGGTGGAACTTCTTCAATTATGGTGCGTTACCTTGGAAGTTGGTGTTGAAGTTAAGAAGATTGACTCGCAAGGTCGCCTCATATTGCCCGTTGACTGGCGTGAGTCCGAGGTCGGGGAAAGCCGGGAGCTCTACATCGTTAAGAGGAAGGGATACCTGAAAGTTATACCAAAGCGAAGAGTCGACCTAACCGAAGACTTTAACAAGGTTGACCTAGGCGTGGAGGCTATTGAAAGCTGGAAAGAATTCGAAAAAAGATTCCATGAGGCGAGCCGATGAAATTCTTAGATGCAAACATCTTCATCTACGCCTACTATAAGCCTAAGAGACAGCTCACTCAGAAAGAGAGGTTAATGAAGGAGCACGCCCAGCGAATCGTCAGCGGCATCTCACAAGGCAAAGAAGAGGTATTGACGACAGTGGTCCACTTGTCTGAAGCCGTAAACATACTTAAACACGGCTTGCCTTTGGATCGGTTAACCACCATGGTTCTCGGGCTTTTTATGCTCGACAACGTGAAGATTGAGGGTATAAGCAGAGAAGCATACTTCGCAGCAACAGAGCTCGGGGAAGATGTAAAGCTTGACCCGAACGACGCCTTAGCTGTCGATGTCATGAGGCTGATCGATATAGAAGAAATATACTCTTTCGACGAAGACTTTGACAAGGTAGAAGGAATATCAAGGCTACCCAAACTATAATTGGACGTGATGATTCTCAACTTTGACGCTAAGGTTTAGAATGTGGTGTGCCGCGGAGACTTGGCATATTTTATGACTGGAGTAAAGAAGTCTTAACTAAACTTCATTCCACGTAGGTACTTATAATCCACTTAACCCATATAGAAAAAAAGGTGGAAAACATGGAAGAAAAAGAAGAGCAAGAATCCTCGCCGCCGCAGTCTTAAGAACGGATGCGATTCTTCATAGTGTCATCCTTCCAATATTAGCTGCCATTAGTCTGTCCATGACCTACGAGCTGTTCAAGTAATCCCACAACGCACGCTTTCTGACCCGCTGGAGATGACGCGTAGGGCTAACATTCATCGCTAACGTTCTATGATAATTCGTGTATAGTAACTGCCAGTATCGAAAAATAGAGAATCTTACGGTTTCCATATTGAACGAAGCTTATGGGTGGCAAAAGGTTTTTTGGAGACGAATGCCAAATCTTGTTGAAGGCGAAAGCGTAATGGTTTGCGCTGTTAGGCTGATCGAGAAGCCTGATCTGAGGGATCCTGTCCTGGTTGAGGGGCTTCCAGGCATAGGACTTGTTGCAAATATAGCCGTGGCCTATCTTATTCAGAAGTTGAAAGCGAAGCTTTTCGCCGAGATTAGATGTCCTTCCTTTCCAGATGTGTCCGTTACGGGCAAGGAGGGCACCCTCAAGTCTCCCTTCACGGAGCTCTATTATCACAAAGGAAACGGTAAAGATGAACGAGACCTTATACTGCTCTACGGCAATACGCAGGCTCTTACACGCCGAGGGCAATATGAGCTCTGTGGCCGCATACTTGACATTGCAGAAGGCTTCGGATGTCGATGCGTCATAACCCTCGGTGGTTATAGACCGGGGAGGCAGGTCACTGGACCAAACCTCTATTATGCCGCCTCAGACCTTGAGATGGCGCAGGTGGCTGCAGGCCTCGGCGCTACGATCCTAGGCGGACAAATCTTCGGAATAGCCGGGCTTCTAGTGGGGTT
>CAYURV010000222.1:0-2114 GCA_964447115.1 uncultured Candidatus Bathyarchaeia archaeon | reverse complement strand
CAGCTATGTCAAACAATTCGTTAAGGCCTATCAATTGATATCTTCCCTGAACGCCAGTGCCGACTATTCCAACACTACGCGAGTCTCTTCTTGCCAGGTATTTTGCAGCCACAGCCCCAGCTGCTCCAGTCCTCAAGGCTGTGATAGGCGCCGCATTGACTATAGCGATAGGGATGCCAGTCTTAAGGTCGTTCAAGACCACAACACCAGTGAGAGCTGGCAAACCACATTTCGACGGATTCTCCTCGAAATAACAGATGACTTTTGCGCCTATACAGTCGGTTTCTAGATAGCCTGATTTTATCTCCAAAACTCCACCGTAGTTCTTGACATAGGAGGTTACTATAGGAGGCATTCCAGTTTTTCCGTCACTATAAGCAGCAAAGCATCTCTCAACAGCCTTAATCGCATCTTTCATGCTAAATAAGGTCTCGACTTGTTCCTTAGAAATCACACATACATGAGTCAAACTTCTATCCCCATCAAATCAATATCTGATGTTCTATGAGAAACTGCATAGAGACAAGTGAAGTGATACTTTATTTCTTGGAAATAAGAATTCCGCGATCTCACTCGCGATCTTGCTTTCACAAGAGCTATGCGAACGCTGCACAGTCAAAGGAGCAAGTGAGACGGAGACTTCCAACGTTGATCCTTCTATGGGAAAACTTCAAAACGGAGCGTTCAGAATACTTGCAGAAAGTTTGAGTCGGAATGAAGGGGCCCTTGATTGCTTGACAAGGAGATCGAAGATACAGGTATGCGAAGACTCTGGGCTTTAGCAATCTATCATTTTGTAAACGATGGCGCAACCGTAGTCTTCACGGCTACACTTCCAGCTATCACTATGGCTTTTGGTATGACTTTCTATCAGGTGGGGATCGTCCTCAGTTTGGGTTCGATCACTTGCTTGATTATGCAGTTAATCTTTGGGTACATCTCGGACCGAGGATTCGCCAACGCAATAATTTTTATTGGTTTCATAGGCGTCGCATTCTCCTCTTTTCTGTTTCCTTTTGCGTCATTATTCGCGCAAATTCTGATGGCGTTTTTACTCTTGAGAGCATTCACTTCGGTATATCATCCCGTGAGTTTTGCATCGATCAGTAGAATCTACGCGAAGTGCAGGACGAAGGCTTTCGGCGTGCAAGGGATGGGAGAGCAGATCGCAATGGTAATTGCTCCTCTTGTTGCTGGGTTCGTAGCTGAAGCCTATGGTTGGGGGGTCCCGTTCTATGTTTGGGCGGCAGTGGGGTCGATTGGGTTCTTGTTCTTTTTGATTTTGTTCAATGGTAGCGGCTTGAGCTTCGGAAATGACGACGTTAATCCTCCAGCGAAGGAACCGGCTAAACCACCTGAGATGAGGTTGTACGTCCTGATAGCTGCAGGCATAGCGCTTGTAGACGGGGTATATGTTCTTTTCACGTCCTACATGCCGCTATATCTGACGATTGCTCAAGGAATGAGGCTCTCGACGGCTAACGTTATAATGGCATTATGGTTTGCAGCCGGGATTCCAGTTGTAGCGTCTGCTGGCCGTATAGCCAAACGGTTTGGAGGAGAATCACGATCATTGATGGGATTTTTCAGCCTTATGACAGTTCTCTTCCTTGTTTCCAATCTTCTAAAATCTCAAACGAGTTGGCACGCTTCTCTAGTTCTTTACACACTTTTGATATTGAGCGGGACCTCAGTCTACGTTTGCTTTACATTCCAATTAAGCATGATTGGCCAGCTGGTCCCGGATCGGAGAAGAGGAGTTTCTTACGCTTTAACTCTGAATGTTGGAGCCGTCGGAGGCGCCATTGTATCTTACGTTTCCGGATATCTAGCCTCTCTTCTAACAATTTCAGTAGTCCTGCCTCTACTCCTCGTAATCTCAGCGGTTGGATTGATCGTTGCATTCGTATTGGACCGAATGAGAACATGAAGACGGCTTGGATAATACGCACGTACGTCAAGATCATGCTTGCCGGCTCCTAAGGCGACGGCCCTCCTCGAGTCGGGCCTTACTCTAGTTTTTTAAACTGTATAAGTACCTAATTATCTACACATAAAGCGAGGTTCCTGAGGGTTGTCACATTCACTCGAGAAAATTGGAGCGAACATTTTCG
>CAYURV010000221.1:0-2114 GCA_964447115.1 uncultured Candidatus Bathyarchaeia archaeon | reverse complement strand
TGCTGGTATAATACAAATGCCTTGTCCTGAAATGCTTTGCTTGGGATTAGACCGCGGAGACGTTCATGGCGGCGAGAGACCAGTCATTGTAGAAAATACAAGAATTCGGCAAGCCTTAAAAAAATCTTCGGCAACCCAGACAATTAAATCTCTCGTGAATCAAATAGTTATCCAAATAGAAGAATATCAGCGAAATGGATTTACAGTGTTAGGAATTATTGGAATTGATCGTTCCCCCAGTTGCGGCGTGAACACAACATCGATAAATAATCAGGAGGTTGAAGGAGAGGGCGTTTTTATTGAGGCCCTTAGGGGGGAACTGGAAAAGAGGAGTGTTCACATTGATATTGTTGGTATTAAAGGATTAGAAACTGGAAAAGCGTTAATGTCAATAAAGAAACTGTTGGAAAAGTATTGATCTTCGCGCGCGCTCACGAAGATCTTCGAAAACCAATCCTATCAATTCCTTTGCGTAATATCTACACCTTTTGACGACTCTTCAGACATTGATTTTCTCACAGCATCTTCTGAGAAGAAGGTCGATAGTAGTTGACTCATCTTCTGATATGGCTGTACGCCGATCAACCTATGAGTCTCCACCCCATCTTTAAATATTATCACCGTAGGTATCCCTTTTATACCATGCTTGGAGGCAAGTTGTGGAGCCTCGTCTACATTCAACCTTACGAACTTGAATCTGTCTCCATACAACTTCTCTAGGTTGGTCAGTATCATGCTCATCATCCTGCATGTTGCGCATCGTTCCGCCCAGAAGTCTACAATTACAGGAAGGCATGCGCCTTCCACCTCTTCAGCCCATCCGTCTTCATTCACATCTATCATAAACTACACCTTGGGCTCCAGCTTGTAGCGGTGCCATTCTTCAGGCCATGTCTCTTCTGGACCTAGCCAATATTCAGGGTTCTCCAGCCACTCATCGGGTTCTATGTCAAGTATGGCTACGAGTCTCGCTATGCCCACAAACATGGCAATTACTTCAGCAATTTCCACCATCTCTTCGTTAGTAAACCCTAGGGACCGAATCTGTTTAAACTCTTGGTCAGTTATCTTGTGAGGTTCCGTCGCAGCCTCCTCCACAAACTTCAAGACCTTCTTCTCCCAATCTGGAATATCTGAGTTCTGATAGTCAATGGTCTTCTTAACTTCCTCCTCCGATAGGCCGAACTGACCCAACATGCTAGAGTGGAACGATACACAGTAGGTGCAGCCGCAGCTCTTGGAGGTTATGAGCCCGATCTTCTCTCTCAGGGTCCGTGTAAGCTTCTTGTTTTCCACTTCAGCTGGTTCAGCCATCAGATTCTTGTAGAATTGCCAGGCATGCTCGACAGCATTGCCTGCCCATCCTCTAGTCCTCCAGAGTGTGGAGATCCTTCCTCTTAGCTTCATCTGGTCTTGAAAAACTCTCCTCGCCCCACCCTGGGCTTTTTCAGTGTCTATAAATGGGACTCTTGGCACTCTCAACCCCCCTCATTTGCTAGTCTTCACAGCCATAACCTCTATTTTGATCTTCATGTCTAAAGGCAATCTTGAAACCTCCGCTGCCGTTCTTGCAGGCTTATTACCTTCCATGTACTTCTCCATCACCTTGTTGATCATATCATATTGGCTAAGATCCGTGGTGAATATTGTGGCTTTAACTACTTCCTTGTATGAGAAACCAGCAGACTTCAGGACAGCTTCAATGTTCTTGAACGCCTGCTCGGTCTGTGTAACTAGATCGTCGGGTAGCTTGTTCGTTTTTGGATCTATACCGCCCAAGCATGTGGTGTAAATGGTGTCCCCGACTACAACAGCATGGACAAATGGACCAGGCGGAGCGTAGCATTCAGGTGTCAATATATTAACACGCTTTTTTCTATATGGCATAGAGATTTGGTAAACACTCTGCCTTTATAAAATTTCTTGCTGGGGTTATCGAAGATATGTCGAACGCCCTGACGCGTCCAAGGCTATAGACCGACAACAAGCGCGCGCTCTCTACTCTCCTTTGCTCCGTAGCCTCATGCTTAACGGTTGCCTTCCTTGTGTATTCATAATTCACAAGCGATTTATACTCTGCATCCAAGTATCTGCTGGAGCAAAAGCTTTCATGA
>CAYURV010000220.1:0-2115 GCA_964447115.1 uncultured Candidatus Bathyarchaeia archaeon | reverse complement strand
AGAATGACCTTCTAAAGGGAGTAACAGAAAACGTAATAGTCGGTCAGGCCATACCCATTGGAACAGGGCTCGTAGACATTTACATGTCTGCTGTTCCATCTGAGGCTGGGGAGGAACAAGCGAGTGGCTGACTTGAACAAGGCGCTTGCTATGGCCGTTAAGACAGGAAAAGTCCTTTTCGGGGTCAATTCTGCAACAAGGAGCGCTATGACTGGCAAGATTCGTCTCATAGTTGCCTCGTCTAACTGCCCTGAAGAGTTTCTGGAAAACCTTGAACGGTACTGTAAGCTCTCCAAGATTCCCTTTGTGATCTATCCAGGGACAAGTCTAGAACTTGGGAGAGTTTGCGGTAAACCGTTTCTTGTTTCAGCTTTGGCAATAAGAGACCCGGGCGATTCTGACATACTAGAGGTAGCGGTGAAGGATAGTGTCTAAGGGGATTAAGTTTACCAACAGGGAAATGAGACACATCGCCTTGTTCGAGAGCATAACAGGAGCAACAGTGAGAGACTGTATAATCGACGATGACTTCAACCGGATTCTGTTTATCATAAAAGAAGGAGACGTAGGGATCGCCATAGGGAAAAGAGGCAAAAACGTGTTCCTCCTCGAAAAGATGACCGGGAAGAAGCATGAAGTGATCGAGTTCTCCGAAGATCCAGCTCAATTCATCAAGAATGCTTTGAAACCTGCTAGGCTTAAAGAGATACGTATAACTGAGAGACCTGATGGCAAGATTATCGCTGTCGTCTCAGTAGAACCTAGAGATAAAGGAATAGCTATCGGTAAGAATGGAAAGAACGCCGAGAAGATCCGTTTTTTGGCTAAGCGTTATTTCCAGATAAACAATGTCTCCATTATGTGACTCTACATCGCTCGTTTCGTAGTTATTGGTTATCCTTTAGTCTTATAGAGCCGAAACAGAAATGTTTATGAAGTAAAATATGTATTGCCACTAGTGGAAACCTGCAGATTAAGTAGAAACCCAAATGTGAGGATGAAGTGATGGGAAAGTCTCCGAAGGGGAAATTCGCCGCAAGAAAACTAGTCGGGAAAAGGAAAAAACGGCGGTGGAGTAGCATCTACTACAAAAGGCGCTTGCTTAGACTAGACGTCAAATCTGATCCTTTGGAGGGCGCCCCCATGGCGCGTGGAATAGTCCTCGAAAAGGTGGGTCGAGAAAGCAAGCAGCCAAATAGCGCCATTAGGAAATGTGTCCGAACTCAACTCATAAAAAACGGGAAAGTCATCACGGCATTTCTACCAGGGGATGGAGCCCTAAATGTTGTGGATGAACACGACGAAGTAATCGTAGAAGGCATCGGGGGATCCAAGGGTGGGGCCATGGGTGACATACCTGGGATCAGGTGGAAAGTTATCACTGTTAACGGAGTGTCCCTTAAGGAGCTAGTCCTTGGCAAGAAAGAGAAACCCCTCCGTTAGGACAGGACGATCTTTCAGGCATATTTTTTTCAGTTATAGGCTCGTTTCAATCTGCCATACTCTGCAGAAGTAGTTTCCTTTATATGCTTTGCCTGGACTAAAGCATGTTAAGTTCAGGAAGCTTGCCAAGTCATCGACGAAATTTTCTCAATCATCTTTTCCTTTTCCTTACTAGTCGAGTACTCTATTGGGAAGTGTTTCCTGACTGGGACAACGATCAAATGAAGGATTCTGTTCATCGCATCATCCCATATCTCGATCATGTCTTTTTTTATCTCAAGCTCGGATCGGCCTTTTATAACCTCATAGATCGCCTCAAAGTCTGCTCCTGTTTTTGAAAGAAGAACACGATCGTCTAGCTTCAACGCGTAAACGTCCACTTTTTCCTCATCTATGACATCGCGGACCATTCCATAAATGTGATCTATGTCAGTCTTAATGTCGGTGATCGCCCCATAATCACTGTCAGATTTCAAGAAACTCTTTATCAAAGTCTTGACAAGTTTGCTGACGCTTACTTCATCCTCTGGAAACTCCCCCTCAACTTTCTTCTTTAGGGTCGAGTCGCCTTCTGCCGTCATCCAGGGATCACTTCAAAGGACTTGTTCGCAGAGAATATGAGATATCACCATCTTCGGATAAAAGACTAATCTTTTTTCTGCTATATCATAT
>CAYURV010000219.1:0-2128 GCA_964447115.1 uncultured Candidatus Bathyarchaeia archaeon | reverse complement strand
TTACTCAACTTGCCCACAAAGTCAACTTCCATCGTAGCTTGTATTGGAGCCCCGACAACTTCTGGGGTGATGCCTAGGCTCTTCAAGACTTCAATCTGGCCTTCGGGAGTTGCTCCTCCATGGCTCCCCATTGTAGGGACAAGATAAGGTTTACCACCAGCCTTCTTAACCTCATCAACGACGGTTGCTAGGATCTGAGGGTAAGACGCCACGCCACGGCTTCCTGCTGTAATCGCTATCCCAGCTCCAGCTTTTATCTTCTTAGATAGACCGATCCTACGCAGCTCTTTTCGTATTTCTGAGGCGACATCATCAAGCTTCGGAGAAGGTATCTTCTGACGGACCTCTGCCATCCTTGGAAGCACAATGCTTGGGAACGACACGATCAAACACCTTCAAGGCGTATTTCATAAGCAGCCAAAAATATAAGTCTATTTTCTCCGTTCTAATATGGTCGGTGTTAGACCGTACTTACTCGCCCTAATCAGCCTACCCAGGATCAACGCAACTTATAAATGACGTAATCAATAGACTAACTCGCAGCATACCCCGCGAAGTAGCGTGGTCAATGTGGCATCGATCTCAGCTAACCCATTCGGCGAGTTCAGAAGCCAATGCGGAACCTTGCTCAGAAGTGCAATGAGACAGACCTTTCAAGAAGTGACGGTTCCGCCCATCATTCTAGATATGCCCCCAAACCCAGAATATGGAGAGTTGACTTCCTCAATCTGCTTTGAGATAGCTAAACAACTGCGGATGAGCCCCCTAGATGTCGCCAAGAAGATTGTGAAAGAAACTGAAGCGCCGAAAGCCTATTCCAACTTGATCGAGATAGTGAAGGCGGAGAAACCGGGGTATGTCAATTTTTATGCTAACTGGGCTGAGCTGTCTTCAGTGACTCTCAGATCCGCCAGAGCTCTTGACACCGAGTACGGCTACGTCAAGGCAGACAAGCCCGAAAAGGTCATAGTCGAGCACACAAGCGCCAACCCCAATCATCCCATCCATATCGGACCAGCTAGAAACGCGGTCCTCGGCGACTCTTTAACCCGTATCTTGAATGCCCATGGCCATACAGTTTCCAGACACTTCTATGTTGATGATGTGGGCCGCCAGTCGGCCATCATAGCATATGGTTACAAGTTGCTAGGAAGGCCTAAATCAGAAGTAAAACCAGACCATTTCATAGGAGCCATCTACGCAGTCACGAGCTGCTTGCTGGAGATATATAGGCTTAAGCAGACGATCGATGGGCTACAATCTGATGTACAGAGAACAGAAGAAGTCAGGAAGGTTCAAAAAGACATGGACGACTGGATTGCTGTAGCGGCGGATCTTAAGGAAAGGTTCCCACATGTCTTCAATAGGCTACTTGAAAAAGTTAGCAAGGCGAAAAGTCCGGGATTAGAGGTCAACCTTTTACTCCGAGAATACGAGGCGGGCAAAGAAGAGGCAAAGCAGCTGATACGAGAGTTTGTGGAGCTATGCCTGAAGGGGTTCGAGCAAACACTAGCAAGGGCTGGCATTGTCATAGATTCTTGGGATTGGGAGAGCAGTTTCGTGTGGAGCAACGATGTCGCCCGTTATCTGAATGCCTTAAAGAGGACGCCTTACGTTTATGAGGAAGGAGGGGTCCTAGAATTTGACGCCGAGACGGTCGCCAAAACCTTCGGTCTAAAGGAAGTATTTGGCGTAAAGGAGGCTCATGAAATCCCTTCTCTAACCTTGGGGAGGTCAGACGGGACGACTCTTTACACGACTAGGGACATTGCGTACAACATTTGGAAATTTGAGAGAGCAGAAAGGGTCATCAACACTATCGGTATGGAGCAGACTCTCTCACAACTACAATTGAAGTTAGCGCTCTGCGCATTAGGCTATATTGAAGAGGCGAAGAGGCTGGTTCACTTTTCCTACAACCTTGTAAGTATACCGGGGTATCGGATGTCAAGCCGAAGAGGCCGTTACGTAACCTTCGACGAGGTCATGGACGAGGCCGTGCAGAGGGCATATGATGAGGTCTCTAAGCGTTCGCCAAGACTTTCTGAAGATAGTAAGCGTAGAATTTCAGAAACAGTCGGAGTGGGAGCCGTGAAGTACGTCTTAGTAGAGACAGACCCGATGAAAC
>CAYURV010000218.1:0-2154 GCA_964447115.1 uncultured Candidatus Bathyarchaeia archaeon | reverse complement strand
CGTACCTGGGCCTTTGTCTTGGTCTCCAGCTGGCTGTCGTAGAGTTCGCCAGAAACATTTGCGGGCTGGAAAGCGCAAACAGTGCAGAGATCGACCCGGAAACACCATATCCTGTGATCGATCTTCTCCCAGAACAGAAAGAGATCTTAAGGAAATCCAAGTATGGAGCAACGATGCGATTGGGAGCGCAACCCGTCAAAATCAAGAGGAGCACATTGGCTTACAAGCTGTATCACCTAGAAGAGGTTACGGAAAGGTTTAGACATAGGTACGAAATAAACCCCGAGTATGTTGGGGTTTTAGAGGAAAATGGGTTTGTCTTCTCAGGCATGACAACAGACAACAGGATAATGCAGGTAGGTGAACTTCCTAAACATCCCTTCTTCATCGGTAGCCAGTTCCACCCCGAATTCACGTCAAGACCTCTAAGACCAAACCCCTTGTTTGATGGGTTCATCCAGGCCTGCGTAACGAACAGTAAGAGAACCGAATGAGATTTGTGACCGTTCTTTCCGACAGAATCTCAGCGGAGGACTTTAGAAGATAGGACGGTACCAGAAGCGAAAGACTTTTCTCCAAAGACCTCTTATAACTATGGGAAAATCTGGATCTAAGGTGGAAGTATCTTTGAAGGTAGGAGTTCTCACAGGAGGAGGAGACGCACCGGGACTGAATTCTGCCATAAGAGCCATAGTTAAAAAATGCGAAAAATATGGCTTCGAAGTTGTGGGGATCAAATATGGCTGGGCTGGCCTCTTGGAACTCGACACAATGGAGTTAAGGTATGACGACGTCAAAGACACAATTCGGAGAGGCGGAACCATTATTAAGACTTCTCGTACAAACCCAACGAAAATGCCTGACGGAGTAAAGAAAGCAGCCCAGAATTTTAAGGAGTTAGGTCTCGGCGCGCTCATAGCCATCGGTGGGGACGATACTTTAAGCGTGGCCGCTGCACTCAGCGAAGCCGGCCTCAATGTAGTGGGAATACCCAAAACAATCGACTACGATGTACCTGAAACCGAGTTCACCATAGGCTTTGATACTGCTGTAAACAATGCGATGCACCTGATTGAGAACATTAAGGACACGTCGGAATCGCATGATCGCGTCTTCATAGTCGAAATTATGGGAAGACATGCAGGATGGATCGCTCTTTATTCTGGGCTGGCCGGAGGCGCAGATCTGATACTCATCCCAGAAGAACCCTTTAGCCTTAAGGATTTGGTAAAGTTCGTAAAGGAGAGGACCGAGAAGAGGGGACCGAAGTCCGTCGTGATAGTTGTGGCTGAGGGTGCCTTGATCAAGGATTATGAGGGTCCCGTGACCAAAAATACAAGTGTCGACGCGTTTGGGCACGTAAGCCTAGGTGGCATAGGAGACTTTCTCGCGAAAGAAATCAGCAGATTAACAGGGGTCGAGACCAGAGCTGTTGCCCCAGCCCATACGATCAGAGGAGGGTCGCCGACGGTTCTAGACCGTCTCGTTTCGACAAGACTTGGATTGGCAGCAGTTGACTTGGTGAAAGAAGGGAAATTTGGATACATGGTCGCGCTGAGAGCCGGCGAGATCGTCCCAGTCCCACTTTCCAAAGCGACAGGGAAAACTAAAACTGTCGACAAGGGGTTATACGAGGAAGCGAAAGTATTCTTCGAGTAGAGATAACTACTCAAACATCTTCCTTTCCGTAGGACTAGAATATCAGCTCTTGGACTACTGTCTACCGTTAATCATTGCAGTGGTAACAAAGCCTTTCACCTGTAAACTGAACTCTCTTCAGAACGATGTGTATCAATGAAGAAACATCAGACACATGTTACAGTAAGCTCACTGCTTAGGTTTACGGACAACTCTTGAATATTGGTTCAGAAATACATAAGATAAGGAGAGCCATTACTGAGATGAGATGCAGAAATCAGAAGAACTGAGGACCATCTATGAACAAGTTTGTTGCAAAGGAGTTTACGCTTGTGGAGCCTTTTAGATTCGTTATCAAGAAAAGAACCATTACATCTATCCCTGAGGGCTACGTGCTCTTGAAACCGGTTGTAGCCGGAATATGTGGTAGCGAAATGCTCTATTTCAGAGGGGAGAAGGAAAAATGGAAACTTGCAGAGCGTCTTCCAATGTGCCTCCTCCATGAAGGGGTCGCGG
>CAYURV010000217.1:0-2163 GCA_964447115.1 uncultured Candidatus Bathyarchaeia archaeon | reverse complement strand
TTGGAATCAATGAACCGTGTCATGGAGAAGCCTTCTTTGCCCTTTCCTTACGAATTTCTTCTTCTATCTCCTCTGGTGAAAGCGGCTTCCCGGATCTGATGAGGCCACTAAGGCTTTCAGTTGGATTGTCGACCAGCCATGTTGGCTTTATTACTAGCCGTCCGTTCTCAAGTTTCAGTTCAACCTCATCTCCTTCTCGGATTCCTAAAGCCTCCCGAAACTCCTTGGAGATGGCTATCCGATGCTTCTTTTGGACGATTTGTCGAACACTTTCCAAGACGGTCACCTATTGTACCAATTTTGAGCACTAAAATATCGGTACCCATATATCAAGTTATCGCTTCTAGGTACAACAACAAGAGACCCAAAACGATGAGTCGAGTGTCAGCGTGTTCTATTTCACAGCACGTTTTGCTTCAAAAACCTCCAGTCACGAAAATCCCGCAACCAGAATAGGAAAGCTCATGCTGGACTGAAAGTTCTTGGTAGCCCGGGATAGGATCACATCCCCGTTCATACCCCCGGAGCCTGGGAAAGGTTCGAACTCTCGTACCATCTTGTGATCGCATGGCATCTCTATACGCTATGTATTTAAGGTTTGGTTCTCATTATTTCAAGTGGGTCCTAAACATGAGGTCGGTACTCGCCGTCAAGGGCGAAAAGGTCTACGAGAAGAACAAGCAGAAGCTGGAGAAGGCCTATCTAGGGAGGATTGTGGCTATCGAAACAGAATTAGGAAGAGTCGCCGGGATCGGCGCAACCCTGGACGAAGCATATGAAAAGGCACTTAAGAGGCATCCCGGCGGGAAGTTCTTTTTTAGAAAGGTTGGACCTTGCCCAGCTCCTACATACCTCTTCTAGGCTGACGGCCCATGAAATTTGCCTACAAGAATGATATGCCGATTCTGAAACTCAGGGTTAAGGGTGCTAAGGGAGAGACCGAATTCGATGCCTATGTGGACACAGGCGCAGGGAAGACGTTGATTCCAGAAAGAGAGGCGAAGAAACTCGGGTTGACCTATGCAGGAGACACAACTGTGATAACTGGAAGCGGTAAAGACAACATCAGGCTCTACCGCGCCCAGATTGAGTTCCTAGGCAAAGAGTTCAACGTACTGGTCTTCGGAAGAGACCTCCCCAAACAGGCACAAGTCAAAGCCATGATTGGAAGAGACATTCTAGACGCGTACAAAGCATGCTTTGACGGACTCAGAAAAGAGATGGAAATAACCTAACCCTACGCAACCCAGACCTGTCCTTCCCATTCGCAGCAGCTGCTGAGGATTCGAGTTCCGAGAAGCGTTTCACTGTAGTAGCCTGGGGTAGGTTCAGATACCGGTTCGAACTATCCGAGCTAAGCCACACTAGAATCAACCACAAACAGGATTAGAAGTCTTCTGAGAATGCATCTCAAACGATGTTTTCAGTTAAGAATAACAACCTAAATACAATTTGACCCTTCTTCAGGTGTTGTTCGACGATTTCGTCTACGTCATTCGCCGTAACTCTGTGGTACCATACGTTTTGCGGATAGATGACTATAAAAGGTCCATGCTTTCTACACTGACCCTTCAAGACGCAACCTGCTCTAGAGATATGAGCTTCAACTGTCAAACCTTCTGCTTCAACCTTTCTTATGAGAGAAAGCAAAACATTCTCAGCATCTTTCTCAGAGCAACTCGGGCAAGTGCATACAAAAACATGATATCTGAATGGTATCACGAAGGCCACCTTACAGTTTATCTGCTACCCTTTCTGATTTAATATAATTTCCCTAATTAGCTGCAAGATCTTAGGAATTCCATTCTCCGCTTTCCAGGAATGTATGAAACCTCAAAGTTCTCCGACATTCGATATACACCGTGAAACCGACCAAAGATATGAAACCAGAAATTGAAGACATGAAATCGCCATGTGGAAAATTGTTCTGTAGATAGAGAGCTGGACAGAACTAAGACCCAAGAGATACCTAAATCAAAAAGCCTCTTCCAAGCAAGGTATATGACAGTAGGAGATTAGACAAGCGGAAATCTCAGCACTGCCCCGATTACGCTGTAATGGTAGCCCGGGAGAGATGACTGCACACGTCTAGATTACACGTTTTCCATAAGAAAATGACGAGTCTTGATACGGATCTGCACCTCTTGGCCATTTAGTTTGGGA
>CAYURV010000216.1:0-2189 GCA_964447115.1 uncultured Candidatus Bathyarchaeia archaeon | reverse complement strand
AGGCTAGTTTGCCCTATGTTGGGCATCTTGTAAAGACTCTTCTGTGGATATGGGGCGGTTGGAAGGTCATGATCGGGGGACCTGAATACATCGGCAGATACGTAAGGAATGAGTATTCTCCGAAGGGGAAGCGAGCCTTTGACGCCGAGTTCATGGGAGGTGTCTATGAGAAGTCTTTCATGGTTGAGGTTATGGATTTTGATAATCTGCCACAGCCGAGTAAACAGAGGATTTCGTTGGGGAGACACCTTGAAGGATGCCGAATAGGGTTCGACGCAGGTGCAAGTGACAGAAAGGTTACCGCTGTGATTGATGGGGAGGTAGTATTCAGTGAAGAAGTGGTATGGAACCCTAAAACTCAGACCGATCCAAAGTATCATTTGGATGAAATCATGAATGCACTGCGTACAGCAGCCTCACACATGCCCCGCGTAGAAGCGATCGGCGTAAGCGCAGCTGGAATTTACATAAACAACCGAGTTAGAGTCGCTTCACTTTTTAGAGGAGTTCCCCGAGACTTGTTCAAAAGGAAAGTCACAAACCTGTTTTTGGACATTAAGAAGGAGTGGGGAGATATTCCACTGGAAGTCGTTCATGATGGTGATGTGGCGGCACTTGCTGGGGCAATGAGCCTGAATGATACTAAGGTCCTTGGTATCGCGCTCGGATCTAGCGAAGCCGGCGGGTACATAGATGGGGAGGGATTCATCACAGGGTGGCTCAATGAACTTGCCTTTGTACCGGTTGACTTAAGCCCTTATGCTCCAATTGACGAGTGGTCAGGAGACTTCGGATGTGGCTCACAATATTTTTCGCAAGAAGCAGTTGTCAGACTTGCACTAAAAGCAGGCATCGTTCTGGATGAGAAACAGACTTCGGCAGAAAAGCTGAAGCATGTACAGCGACTTATGTCAGAAGGGCATGGGGGAGCAAAGAAGATTTTTGAGACAGTTGGGTGCTACATGGGATATGGCATAGCCTACTATGCCGACTTTTACGATATCAAGCATGTACTCATCATGGGACGAGTCACTTCAGGAGAAGGGGGAAACATAATCCTTAGGAAGGCTGAAGAGGTTTTGAGGGTTGAGTTTCCAGATTTGGCGGCTCGAATAAAGGTTCATCTTCCCGACGAGTCTAGCAGGCGTGTCGGGCAGGCCATTGCAGCCGCAAGTCTTCCAGCCTTAAAGTAATCTATGGAGGAGTTGAAATGAGGTTCGGCAAAGACACAGCTGAGGTTTTTGTGCCCGATAACAGGTCGGCTGAGGAAGCCTTGAGAAGGACAACGCATATGGGCATTGGCGCGCATCCAGACGATCTCGAAATAATGGCCTACCACGGAATCTTGGAATGCTTCATGAAAGAGGATAAGCGGTTTCTAGGTGTGACCGTGACAGACGGAGCCGGAAGCCCTAGAGACGACCTTTACGCTTCCTATACTGACGAAGAGATGCGGAAGGTGAGAAGAGCAGAACAGAAGAAAGCCGCCGTCGTAGGGGAATACAGCGGGATAGTAATTCTTGATTACCCTAGTTCCGCTGTTAAAGACCCAGAAAACGTCTTGGTCAAGAATGACCTGAAGATGCTAATATCCGCGGCTAAGCCGTCCTACATATACACCCACAATTTGGCAGACAAACACGACACGCATGTCGCAGTTGCCGTCAGGGTCATCCAAGCGTTAAGAGAGCTTCAGCAAGCGGTCCGTCCGCAGAAGGTCTATGGCTGTGAAGTTTGGAGAGACCTCGACTGGATGGTTGACACGGACAAAGTTGCATTTGACGTTCGCGCCCACGAGAACTTAGCGGCTGCCCTAACAGGAGTCTTCGACTCGCAGATAAGCGGCGGAAAGAGGTATGATCTCGCCACTATGGGCAGGAGAAGAGCCAACGCCACATATTTTGAAACTCATGGCACAGACATTACGACAGCCATGATTTACGCGATGGACCTCACGCCGTTGATCAAGGAACCAGAACTAGACATAACAGAATACGTTTTGGACCACATCAACAGGTTCAGCCAAGAGGTCTCCGCAAGGATAAAAAAAGTAACATGAGTTGAGACACGCAAGCAGAAGCCTTACCATAGTCGTCTATGCTGATTGCTCTAGTATTTCTCTTAACGCTATGAGAGATCTAACTGCGTTTTGCACAGGTCTCACCTCGATTGTGTATTCCACATCGTGG
>CAYURV010000215.1:0-2212 GCA_964447115.1 uncultured Candidatus Bathyarchaeia archaeon | reverse complement strand
GAGAGGATGTTGGGGGTGGGCGGAGGCATCCGTGGCGGAGCAATGCTTCTTCCACTAGTCATAGTTGAAGAAGGAGAAGCGTCCGAGATACTAAAGAGGGCTGGTGTCAAGCTTGAGAAGCTTGGGAAAGGAGTTTGCTCTGCCGATCCGACTGAGGCAATGGTGAAGACCGCAGCCAAGGCAGTAGAAGCCGGGGCATCAATCTGGCCAGGCGTGGTAGTCGAAGACCTTGTCGTAAGGAAAACTGATTCTAAGACCGTCAAGGTCAGAGGCGTTGTCATCAGCTTTTCACCTATTATGGAAGCCAAATGGCATGTAGACCCGCTTTTCTTAGAGTCAAGGGCAGTCGTCGACGCAACGGGCCACGACACAGCCGTTGTAAAGATTTTGGCAAAGAGATGCCCATTTTTGGAGCTTCAGGTTCCGGGAATGTCTTGCCTCGACGTTTGGAAGGGCGAAGAAGAAGTCATCGAACATACCGGAAAGATCGTAGAAGGGCTTTACGTCGCAGGCATGAGTGTTTCAGAATTCTACAATCTACATAGGATGGGTCCCCTAGTTGGTGGGATGCTAATTTCAGGAAGGAAGGTTGCAGACATTATAGCCGAAGACCTTTCGAAGACCTAGGAGAACTACACGTCTGACTACTTCATCTTCTTGGTCTTCTTGAAGTATTTATCGAGCACTAAGAAGACGCAGTATGGCCCACACATATTACAGGATTCTATCTTTGCACCGAATTGCCTGTAAGCCTTCTTCACCTTTCCTGGGTCTAGGCTCATCTTGAACATAGTCTTCCAGTCGAGCTTTGCCCTGGCGATGCTCATCTTGTCGTCCTTGCGTCGGGCTTTATCGCCTAGCTTGACCAGGTCACCAGCATGTGCAGCTATCTTCGATGCGATCAGGCCTTCCTTTACCTGTTCTGTGTTAGGAAGACTTAGATGCTCAGCTGGCGTCAGATAACACAAAAGATCGACACCTTCCGCTGCAGCGATTGCGGATCCTACGGCAGCGGCTATATGGTCATATCCTACTGCAATGTCCGTCACGAGGGGTCCGAGCACGTAATAGGGTGCTCCTTTGGTCATGGACTTCATAAGTTTGACATCGGCTCCAATCTTGTCTATCGGCATGTGGCCTGGTCCTTCAACCATGACTTGGACGCCTTTCTCTCTTGCCTTCTCCAGCAGCCTAGTGTTGTTTGTGAGCTCGGCGACTTGGAGCTCATCATGCGCGTCGGCTATGGCTCCGGGTCTAAGAGCGTCACCAAGGCTAATTACGGCGTCATATTCAGCGAAGAGTTCCAAAAATTCGTCCCAGTTCTTACAATACGGATTTTCAGTTTCATTCTCAAGCATCCATCCAGCGAGCATCGCTCCACCTCGGCTGACAGTTGGCGCAATCCGGTTGCCTTTCACCATCTTTAAGGCGAGCTGACGGGTTATACCCGCATGGATCGTCATGAAGTCTACTCCGTCTTCAAGCTGCCTTTCAATAATCTTGAAGAAGAAGTCTTCAGGCGGCAGCCCATCGTGTTTTCTGACTCCTTCAATCCAGGCTTGATAGGTTGGCACGGTTCCGAAGGGTAAAGGCTTAGAGGCTTCCATCAAGGCAACCCTTACCTTGTCGAGGTCGCCTCCCGTACTAAGGTCCATGATTGTGTCCGAACCATACTCAACGGCCACTTGTGCCTTTGCTCTCTCCATGTCCAAGTCACAGACAGTGGCACTCGTCCCAATGTTAACGTTAACCTTAGTCGACAGCCCTTCGCCAATTCCAAATATCCTAACTTTTCCTTGTCTCTGGATATTCCTAGCGACTATGAGTCTGCCCTCAGCAAGCCGAGTCCTTAGTTTATCTGGGCTAAGGTCTTCAAGTTCGGCGATTACCCTGACCTCTTCCGGAATAGAACCTGACCTAGCTTCAAGCATGACAGTTTTAGTCAATGAAGACCACACCGGCAGAAAGGCTAAACATGCCTTAAATATTTAAATATAACTTCTAGACTTCCATGACGGTTTTTAGGCATCTTTTATATTTGCCGAAGTGAATGTAGGGTTCCGCGAAGTGATGCCCGAAATGGATGATAAATACTCATATGGAATATGTGGTGTCTACTGTGGTCAATGCCCAAATGGAAATGGAAGAGTGAAGGTCATTGCGGGAGAGTTGAAAAGGCTTGTCGACACGGTCGGTTACGACTGGGTTGAAT
>CAYURV010000214.1:0-2235 GCA_964447115.1 uncultured Candidatus Bathyarchaeia archaeon | reverse complement strand
CAGATAGAGTGAACTCTAAGAAGCCAGAGATTGAAGCATACCATGTGTCTGGTTTTCCATATTGATCACATAACAAGTGACTTGCTCTAGTGCAAGCTACTTGCCCTTACTTCAGTCGCGAAGTATTCACGCGAGAATACGCGTCAGCGGTGATAGTTTGCTTCCTTCTGTTAGAGTAGTTCACAAGAAGGCTCGGGCCAGCATGAAGTCGGTGAGGACGTATTCCACATCTCGTTTTTCCACGAACCCTGCCTTAACCAGCGTTGTCAGAAGATCATTTATGTTACGATCGTTAACGACTCTCCCCTCATCTGCCTCGATGGCACCCTTTATAGCCGACCATGATGACGGTCTGTTCGCGAGATGCCTCACGATAACTTGATAGCGGCGTCGAGCTGCTTCCCTTTCCCTAAGGAAATTCTCAAATTCCTGTCTTGCGATTGCCTTGCCAGCCTCAAGGGTTTCGTCCAAAGCTGAGTCGGACACGCCTCGTTTGATGCAGGTTGCCCCGAAAATTGTTAACCAGCCGATGACCCCGTCTAGCGCTTCGACAGCTCGACCGATCATGTTGGAGTTGACTTTGACCTTGGCCTGTCTGAAACCACGGAGCAAGAAGTCTCTAGCTTTCTCTTGGGGCATATGCTGAAGATTTATCTCAGTTCGACCTCGTCCATACAATGGCGCTTTAGGATTCTCCACCCCCATGAAGTCGTAGAGAAGACCTACAGCCGAGCCTGTCAAGACTATGGACACATCTCGGCAGTAGTCGTATACATGCGCAATAAACTTGGCTACATCGATGCCGGCAATCTTCTTCAACTCTTGCGCTTCATCAAAAGCAACGACGACTCGTTGTCCTTCTCTAGAAGCCCATTTGCCAACCTGGTCGAATAGATCAGCGAGGTCTAGTTGATTCTTGCCGCCCCAGCTTAAGCTAACGCCTGTAGCCGAAACCTCAACACCTCTGAGACGTTTCAGATGTTCAAGCAGTTTCACCGACAATTTTCCGCGAGCCTCCAAAAGCTTGTTGAGACCTCGCTCGATCTCGCGAATGAGATCTCTTCTGGTTGCATAGGGTTGGCCGGCCAGAGCTCGTAGGTCAAGGACGATTGAAGGGTTTGACATTTCGTTCAGTCCTGTTAAGAGAAGAGAGGTCTTACCCGTTCTTCTCAAACCTGCCAAGACAATTAATGGGTCTCCTCGTTTGACAGCGTTCACAAAGGCTCCCAGCTCCTTCTCCATATTGTATAGATCCTTTCGTCTATTCTTGGGCCTCTCGTCGAAGAACAACTTGTACCAGAGCAAGTAACTTGCCCTACTACAAGTTAAGTCTTTCGAGCCTCCGCCAAGAGGAGCGCATGGAAACAGGAATCTTCGTGAAGACTCAAAAGTGGTTAAGCATGACGTACCGCCGATGCGGTTCAAGGAACACAGAACGAGTTGGACAGAGCCTCTTCCATTGTTGGAACTGTGACCTCTGGTATGGCGCCGATTTGAACACAGGCATAAACATCGGGTTCCGTTTCCTGGCAACGCCCTTGACCCGACAGGATGCAGTTGACTCACCCAAAGCTGGGGATGAACAGGCAATAGAAATAGCAGCTTGCAAGCCCAGAAGCCCACACTCGTTCAAGGATTTGAGCAAGTCACGCGAAGAACTCTTTAATGAGCTTGCGGCAGCTTTCTAGAGCTTCCTTGACCTTAAGAAGGATCTCCTTCGTCACCGTTTCGTATTGCTCTGGAGGATGTTCGTAAGGATACCTGAATCTCGATCTTCCTCTAGCCAAGTTGTCTGTGACTTCAGCTATGGCTTGCATTTGTTTGAGGGACCATTGAGGGTACTTCTCCCTTATTTCATATAGGAAGCGTCCTACCGCATGAATTTTGGGATAATCTGTTCCGCATTAGCGGCATTGCTGTATCTGCTACGTTGGAGAAAACAGGCAATCCTACCGACGCCATAAAACTCGGGAAAAACCCGAGACCAACCCCTTCCTTTTTAAAACCCTAAAAGAGGAATCATAGGATATTCTTTTCACTCTTCTCAGAAGCCTTGAGCTTACTGTTTCGTGAAGCCACTTTTCAATGGATTCATCGAGGCCTCTTTTCTGACCGCCAAATCTGTTTAGCGCCTTAACCTTAAACAGGGCGCTATCATACTCGAGTCTCTTTTCCTTCCTAAGCTTAGCGTAGGTATTAAAAAGGTGGCTGCAAAGAATCTGAGGAAGGAGGACG
>CAYURV010000213.1:0-2243 GCA_964447115.1 uncultured Candidatus Bathyarchaeia archaeon | reverse complement strand
CCATAACAAGGATATTCTTCATTTGGTTTCTTCTGGTTCAGAACAACCTCCATATTACGATCTAGCTGATCTAGATCAAAGGCAAATTCTTGTGAATAGGCATCTCTATGACTGTCTGGGCCATCCCAATTACATGTCACGCGCCATGCACCTTTAACAGGGAAAATGTATTTGTTCTTGTTTTCATACTGAACCACTGGAATGCTGATTCGCGTATTCTTTTCCTTTCTATCTTCAACATAAAAGACGACAAAGACTAGTTCATCGATTGGATCGCTTGCGATGATTCTGAACCGTTCATTCATGAAACCTGTCTCCTGACGAGGTTCTAAGGTTGTCGTGGTGGACAACCAATCTTTGTCCCAGAACTTATCTGTCCCGAGAAGCACGTGCACACTTCCATTTCGAAGTATTTCTCGATAGCCTTCTTTCTCATTCAAGAATCTATCTGCAAAATCAGACAGAGCTTCTGACCGCTCTTGTAATATTTCTTCTGAATAAGATATTTGCTTTCGACTTTTGTCTTTTGCCCTCAAATCAAAAATGTATTTCTTAAGATGAATAGTTTCATCTGTAGTATTCTTTATTCGAATAGCCCTTAGCAAGAAGTCAGATTCAAGTTGCTCCTCGAGTGCACCAACCTTGCGAACCACATTGATCAGATATTGAGAGGGAAGAAAACTTATCATCATGCCAAATCACGATCAGTATCGCGGTTTGAGCAGAATAAAAGCATTACTGATATCCCGCGCGCAAATATGTCCCTTAGGTCTTCAAATACAAAGTATATTACAGAAATATGCACTATAGCATCTGGTGAAGTGATTCGGGACTTAACGGGATGGAATGCTATGAGCAAGTTCGAGAGTGTAAAGGTGTTGACGTCAAGAGTTATTTATGATGGACCGAATAGGCGCCTCGTCGCAGATACGATTGAGTTTGCTGACAAGTCACATTATGAATACGTTTATTTCAAGAATGGGGGCGCTGTTGGCGTTTTGGCTTGCACTGGTGATAACAAGGTGCTCTTAACAAGGCAATATCGACATCCACTACACCAAACTATTTTGAACATGCCTGGAGGAGCCGTCGAAGAAGGAGAAGACGTCTTGGAGGCAGCAAAAAGAGAATTCGAGGAAGAAACAGGCTTCACCACCGAAAAATTGCTATGGCTAGGAAGATACAGCCCAGGTCCAAATTCAAACGTGATTGTGGACCTATTTTTTACACGCGACTTTCAACAGAAAAGAGAGTTCGACAAAAACGAAACAATCAGCTTGGAATTCATAGATTTCAAGACTCTACTCAAGAGGGTATTGGGTGGCGAATGCTTTGATTCAGCACTTTCAATTGCCGTCATGTTAACGACTCTGAAGAATTTGGTCTAGTCGAGTTCCGTAATCAACTGCATCCAGCTGTGAATGATTTAAACGAAGTTGTAAAGCTATTAAATCTTATATGACTTGCGTGTGATTATGCTTTCGTGAGTAAACTTCGCAGAACTGGGTGGAAAATGTTGTTGTGGGATTCCAGTAGGGTTAATTCAGTAAAGCCTTCGGCGATTCGTAGAATGCAAGAGCTTTCCGCAGGGATGGAGAATGTTGTTCATTTGGAGCAGGGTGAGCCTGACTTTACAACGCCAGAGCATGTTTTGGAGGCGGCTGTGGAGGCTGTGAGGAAAGGTTTTACGCATTACACAGACGTGAATGGGACGGTGGAACTGCGTGAGGCTATAGCTGAAAAGTTCAGAAAGGAGAATGGCATTGATGCTGATCCACAAACTGAGGTAACAGTAACTTCAGGTTCTCAGGAAGCCATGTTTATTGCTGCATTCGGGTTTCTAAATCGGGGTGACGAAGCCCTAATTCTTGATCCATATTACCCGGCATGTTTTGAGGATACTTTGCTGGCAGAGGCGGTGCCTGTCACGTTTCCACTTAATGAAAAGAAAGATTATGGAATAGAAATGGAAGCCTTGGAGAGGAAAATAACGAAGAGAACTAAGATGATTTGGATGTGTAATCCGTCTAATCCAACTGGGTATGCGTTCTCAAAACGGAACTTGGAAGTTATAGCTGAGGTAGCGCAGAGACGTGACCTAATTGTTTTTGCGGATGAGATTTACGAGAAGATTGTCTACGATGGTGTGAGGCATATCAGTATAGGTTCATTGCCTGGTATGGAAGAGAGAACAATCACGGTGAACGGTTTTTCGAAGGCTTATGCTATGACTGGGTGGAGGA
>CAYURV010000212.1:0-2259 GCA_964447115.1 uncultured Candidatus Bathyarchaeia archaeon | reverse complement strand
TTTTTGTTGAGGTACCCGATCTGCGCTCGTACGAGTGGGTCTTGGTAGTCAGCGTAGGGTAAGCCCACGTTGAATATTCCTCTCGCTTCCTCGTAGGGAAAGTTTGAGCCTTCAGCATTTCGGCCTCTGAAGACAGCGAAGAGGACGGCTCCACAATCACTCCTAGCGGCTTTCTTGTATCTGTCGACGATTCGAGTATTTTGGGGAGCTCGAACTCCTTCGACGAAGACCCTCTTTTCATCCATGAAATAAGATTTGCCCTTCTTTTTGACGAAGCCGTTTCCCACCCAATTCTTCAAGGCTTCCATCATCATCCTTCTCTGGGGAAAGAAGATTAGGGCTCCGTTAGGGACCTTTTTCATCAATTCGACTATTCTTTGGCCGTAAAGCTTCATCATCTCTGTGTTTCTTTCTTCGTACCTAGTCGTGACTGAAGTGTCCACGAAGGTGCGTACGTTTTCAGGCTTGACTATGGCTGAGTAGGTTCTTGTTTCAGCCTCGGGTAAGCCTAGAACCTCTATGAACAAGTTCAAGGGTGAAAGAGTGCCAGACATGATCAACGCCGCATATGCATCTTCTACAACTGGTTTAATCGCTAAACTTGGGTCTAGACAACGGTACTCGATCAAGTTTAGCCCCGACACAGACCTGTGATAAACGGCTACATAGCTCTCCCTATCGCTCGAATTGACTAAAGAGAGGAAGTTGAGGACGCCATTCAAGTAGCAGATAGGAACCTCTCCACGAGATATTCTCAAATCTCGGATCTCATCAACTGCCGGCGTTAATGATTCGACGAAGGAGGAGATGTCTTCGTTAAATATTTGTTTCAGGTCTTGGAACAGTTCAGAGCCGGGTTTGATGATTGGTCTGTCTGAAACATTTCTGTTTAGGTAGTCAGCTAGATTATCTATAAAGTCGGGTTGAAACCCTAGGAGCTGAAGCTCTCTTCTGGCATTATCAAGGCCTCTTTCGGAAAGTGTGTCGCTGAGAACCTCCTGACCGATCTTGTCGGCGTTGTGGGCTTCGTCGAAGACTAGAACCTTCCCCTTCACTACAAGGTCTACCATGGCTCTTATCTTCTCGTTGAAAATGTACTGGTAAGGCGCCACAACCACAGTGCATTTTTCAGCCAACTTCCTAGAAAGGAAATAAGGACAGAGACCTCTACCCCTGCCGTACTGGAGCAACCTTCTCGTAGAAAGAACCAATGGAACCGAGCCTGGTGAGTAACTATATCTAGTCTTATAACGGCATCTGCCCGTCTGTCTCAGGATCTTACACGCCTCGGCAGCCTCAACTGCAGGCAGTCGCTTGCAGACCTCGTTTAGGCATAAGTTCTGCCTACTTGCCAAAGCGACCGCTGAGAAACCCATTCCTGCCTTCTTGTTTATACGGTCGACCTCGTGTAGCACCTGGCGGACCTGCTCGTGGGTCCTCGTCGCATAGACCATCTTTCGACCCAGGGGTAGAAGGCTGCACAGGACGCATATTGTCTTGCCGAAGCCGTTGCAGGCCTCGGCTACGAGTATGCCTCTCTTGCCCAGCACAGTTTTTATGTCTTGCATAAACTCCAATTGTTGAGAATAAGGACTATAAGGGAATAAGCTTAAGAAACCATTAGCCGCCTTTATCTCGGACGAGGTTCCACCATGTTTTTCTCCTTCACTTTGACCCAAGTATATCTAACCTCTATGCGTCAGATTTCAATACAGTCTCCTGCTGGATCGTTCATCTCTTAACTCCTTAACCGAACGCAGTCTCCTACATCTTGGACCTAGGGATGCATCGAACCAGGCTCTCCCCCTTTTTCCCTCCAAAAACTTTTTATAATTCAATGGTTTCTGCAAGCAATAAATCTATATCTATTGGCGGGATCAAACTGAGTAAAGTATATCTCTTAAAGGCTTTGAGGACTCGGTACGATGAGTCTGAGAGTCTAGTTACGAAGCTTCAAGAGCTGCTTGAAAGGGTCGGAATAAAAGAAACTATAGCCAATAAAGATTTGGTCGCCATAAAGATGCATTTCGGCGTCATTGGCGGCTACAGAACGATCAGGCCACCATTCATCAGAAGCCTTGTAGACACTATTAAGAATTTAGGCGGGCAGGCCTTTCTCACCGATACTTGGGGGTTTGGCCATCTAGAAGCGGCCTTCTACAACGGGTACAGTCATGCCACCTGCAACGCTCCAGTTCTACCTGCAAACGGGATCAAGGAGAATGACTACCGAACCGTGAAACAGCCAGACGCATTCCA
>CAYURV010000211.1:0-2275 GCA_964447115.1 uncultured Candidatus Bathyarchaeia archaeon | reverse complement strand
GGTCTTTCAGCGGTTCGATGACGGCCTTGAACTCGATCTCTGTCGGAAGCCCCGCAACATTATGGTGGGTCTTAATCTTGTCAGAATGCTTCCGAAACCCTGACTCTATCCTGTCGGGATAAATCGTTCCCTGAATGAGGTATTCGGCACCGATCTTTCTCGCTACCTTCTCAAAGACCCTAACGAATTCTCTTCCAATGATCCTCCTTTTCTTCTCTGGCTCAATGATGTCCTTCATTTTCCTGAAGAACCGTTTCCTCGCGTCGACGACTTTAACCTTTACGCCTAACCTTTCAAAAGTTGCTTTGACAAATTCGGGTTCCTTTTCCCTCATGAAGCCGTGATTGACGAAGACTGCCGTCAATTTCCCGCCTAGTGCCTTCGCCGCTATGATAGCAGCGGTGCTTGAGTCTATCCCGCCGCTTAGGGCGATTATGGCTTTCCCGTTCCCCACCTTCTCCTTTACCTCGCGAACCTGTTCGTCTATAAACGAAAACGGCCTCCAAAGTGGCTGGCACTTACATACATCGAAGACGAAGTTCCTCAGCATTCTCTCCCCATGTTTAGTATGCACAACTTCTGGATGCCACTGCAACCCGTAGACCTTCTTTTCCCGGTGGAAGTAGGCGGCGAACGGACAGTTTTCAGTGTAAGCTAAGACCTCAAACCCCTTAGGAAGGCTTTGCACAGTATCGCCGTGACTCATCCACACCTCCTCAACCCGGTCCAAACCCTTCAAAACCTCTATAGGTTTGCCTATGGTTACGATGGTCGTACCGTACTCCTGTCTTATTCCGCGCTCGACCTTTCCACCGAGAAGATGAGCCACAAGTTGGTGACCATAGCATAGCCCAAGCACGGGAAACCCAAGATCGAGAATTCCAAGTTCGATCTTCGGCGCGTCTCGCTCGTAAACGCTTGAAGGTCCGCCCGAAAGGATCAGGCCCTTGACGTTAAATCGTGCGTCCATCTTCTTAATTTCGTTTGGAGAGACATCGAAGGGAACTATTTCGGAATAGACATTGAACTCTCTAACCCGTCTCGCAATTAAGTGGCAGTATTGCCCGCCAAAGTCGAGTACCAAAATTGTGTCAAGCCTACCAGTCAAGAACTTTTCACCTCTTCATCTCTTCTCTTGACTTAAACTTGGGCTTCCGTCTGAGGCAGCTGTAGTCGCCAGTCGTACAAGAAAGGCAAAGTTGACACTTTGGTATACCTATGCCTTTACTAAGGGTTTCGATGTCGTTGTAGCCTAGGAAAGAGACGCCGATATCTTCCGCAATCCTCCTATTAATCTCGTCTAGATCTTTCAATCCTCTGCAAATCCTATATGCAAGAAGCTCTTCCTGCGTTGGAAAGTCTATGCCAGCATAGCACGGATACATTATAGGCGGGAATGTAAGGAGCAGAGAAACATCCTTTGCGTCCCTGAGTTTCTTCCCGATGATGATCTTGGAGCTCGTACCCCTGACTATACTGTCATCTATTAGAATCACTCTCCTACAGGCGACGGCATCTTTTATAGCCGTTATGTTGGAGACTACGTCTTCACGTTTCTTAGGCTCGATGAAGCTTCTCCAGCTGCCCTTCCTCCTGTAGCGATCTTTCATCAAACCCTCCTCAAAGGGGATCCCCGATCTGTCAGAATAACCCAAAGCCGCAGGCCTAGCTGAGTCAGGAACGGGCACCACGATATCGCCGTCGAGGGGATATCTCTCAGCCAAGAGTCGGCCAATATTCTTCCTCGCAGAGTACACGCTGACCCCTTCTATGTGAGAGCTTGGGTGAGCAAAATAAGTATATTCAAACGGACAGTGAGCATGCTCTTCCTGAGTGGAAAAACTTTCCTCTGTAAGCCCTTCTCTGCTCACTCTTATGACCTCGCCAGGATGGACATCTCTTATAAGACGCGCGCCGAGAGCATCTAGGGCACAGCTCTCTGAGGCTATGACGTATGAGCTGGTCTTCTCATGCCAGCCGAGACAAAGCGGTCTAAACCCCTTCTCATCTCTGGCACCAATAAGTTCTCCGTTAGCCGTCAATATGACCGTCGAGAAGGAACCGTTCAGATAAGGGTTTAAGGCGTTAAATGCGTCAACCCAACTCTTTCCTCTTTTTAGGTTCTTGTAGAGGCCAGCCCCCATCAGTTCAGTATCCGTCACTCCACTTGTAGAAGAAAAGCCCTCTTCCCTCAAGCCATCAATGAGGAGCTCCTGTTCGAGGGTTCCGTTGTGCGCTATGCTGAAACTATACTTGCATGTTGAGTTGCCAATAT
>CAYURV010000210.1:0-2284 GCA_964447115.1 uncultured Candidatus Bathyarchaeia archaeon | reverse complement strand
CCAAGATGAACATGGAAGCAGTGCGTTCAAGTTCTTTTGAGATCGGTCCATAGTCTCTTTGAGAAGCTTCCTCAAGAGCCCTTGGAAGGCTTATTCCAGACCGGACTGCATCAGCGATATCTCGAAGAAGCCTTGGAAGGTGTCGGTCCACTTGTCTGCCCCATCTATAATTGTTGAACTCAGCTACAGCCGGAAAGATCAACGCTGTGATCAAACCTAATGTCATAATGTTGTTCACATTTTGGCTCAAAGGGATCAGATAAGGTTTTTGAGGGGTGTAAAGCCCCAACAGAAAAGGCATTAACATAATTGAAACGCCAACCGAGCCTGAAACGATCCAAACGGCAATTCTGTATTTCTGTTCGAAGTACACTTCTATTCTTCCTCAGGTAGAACACTGTTAAGGATTACGATGAAGATCATACTGATCGTAGGAAGGCCGAAAAAAACTAGAAGATTCAACTGTTCCACCGCAGATAAACCGAACGCAACGTTGCCCATTATCGAAAGGATTGTAAGCATAACTGTGAAGACTATTGGACCCATGACTACTGCTGTAATGTAGATTTCTGCGAGAAGTGTTAATGTGCCTAAGGTTTTCTTTAGTTGTTCTCGTTTTTCATGGAGAAGCCTCTTGGTCTCAAAGGTTAAAAGGCTTCTCAGGTCTCCACTTGTCTTAACGGTGTTTGTGATGCTAGTGAGAAGTTTTGAGAAGGATTCCGAAGGACTGCGAGCTATGATGTCCCTTATTGATGAAGTTGCATCCAACCCAAACATCTTGATATTTGTGAGAAGCCTTTGGGCTAAGTCTTTAATGGCGGCATGTTGTTCCACTTGAGCTACCCGCTCGAAGAGTCTTTCAATCGGGATGCCCCCGGCGGATAAGACTCCCATATATCCCGTGGTATAGACAAGGTTTACGTCTATCTCCTTCCTTCTCCGGTATCGACGGTAAAGAGGGAGTAAAACAAAGATTATTGGCACGGTTAACGTGATAGTACATGAGAATGTAAGCACTGCCGCAAAGTATTGGGACAGTGTTAAGCTAAATAGAAAATAATGTATAAGAGCACCTATTCCAGAAGCAGAAATGAACGCAATTAGGGAAACAAAAAACATAAGTGATATGTATGATTCGTAAAGTCTAGAAGCGCCACTTTGTTGGTAAATCTGCCTTAGAAATGTGAGTTGCGGTGCTATTTTCCGAAATAATTTGTAGCTGACTGTTGTCAACCATCTAGCTGAGTTCACCATTCCATCCCCTCTCCGCTTTTCTATAAACTTCCTCAGGGTCGGTGTAGTACCTTCTCACGACCTTAGCCACGTCGTCGTAGCTTCTGATGTTCTTTTCAGCCATCCAATTCAGGATGCGTTCACGTCTCTTCATCTCGTTTAGAAGGGTTCCGATAGAAACATATTTGAGGTCACATATTTTCTTGAAGATGTAACAATTCTCTATGGACTTGGCGGTGAAGGTGAAAGAGTCGCTCTCTGAGTCCCACTTGTACACTTTTTTGAATATTGCTCTACCAGTTTCTTCGCTAACTCCTTCGATCTCCGAGACATTCATAACTCGGCGAACAGTTATGCCTCCACGTTTTGTCCTACCTACCAAAACAACGGCGTTCATCATCGGGATAAGCATTGGTGGAATGTTCATTGGTTTGGTCAGCAACCTTTTTTCAACTGCTTCCACATCTTCGGCGTGAACCGTGCATAGACCTCCATGACCTACGGAGATGCTTTGGAAAAGGGTGTAGGCTTCTTCCCCTCTTATCTCGCCCACAATTATGTAGTCCGGTCGTTGTCGCAGAGATGCCTTCAACAAGTCGAAGAGCGTTACTTCCTCGACCCCCGGTTGAAGTGCAGGACGTGTTACCATCGGTATCCAGTTTTCGTGAAGATAAAGTTCACGAACCTCTTCTATAGTGACGACCTTCATTTCAGGCCTTATGAACATAGCGATGGAGTTTAGCAGGGCAGTCTTTCCTGACGCTGTCGCACCAGCGACTATTATTGATCGGAGATTCTCGACAAGTACCCAGAAGTAAGCTCCCATGTCAGGCGATATCGTACCGAAATTTATCAGGTCGATTATGGTGAAGGGATTTGCCCTGATTTTTCTTATGGTGAAGGTGGCTCCTCTTTTGGAAACCTCTTCTAACGTTAAGTGTACCCTGAATCCCTCGGGAAGGGTCCCTTCAAGGATAGGTCTTGAGACAGATATTTGGTGTCCTGCCTTGTAGGCCAGTCGTGTAATGAGGGACTCTAATTCTTCCTTGGA
>CAYURV010000209.1:0-2298 GCA_964447115.1 uncultured Candidatus Bathyarchaeia archaeon | reverse complement strand
CAGCGGTCAGAGACGGAAACATCATTACAGCAAGAGTCCCAGACGACCTTCCAGAATTCTGCCAAGAAATAATCAAAGCCCTGAGCAAAACCTGAAACAGAGGGCGTTTAGACTCACTAAAACCATTAACATTTTCTTTTTATATGTATAAATGACAGATGTTAAGATGCTCTTCCTTCGTACGCTTGCATGACATTTAAGAATGCTTAGGAGACGAGGAGGAAGGCGAATAGAAAATTAAACAGACTATGAGCAATGATGGGGCCGAGTATATTTTTGGACTTTAAGGCGATCCATCCCCAGAATGCGCCTAACGCGCTGACCAGAACTACTCCAAATGCGCTGTATCTCGTGAAGTGTATAAGCCCAAAAAGGACTGTCGACACAAGCAGTGCAACATTGCCACCTTTCCATCTATTGAAGGAAAACAAAATAAGCCCTCTGAACAGTATCTCCTGCCCCAAGCCGCTTAAAGACCAGTAGAATAAATAATAAGCGACAGCTTCAATTGATTGTGCGGCCGTAGACAGCTTCAGATCGGCACCTAAGAACCTAGTCGCAGAAAATGCCGCAACTAAGGCCAAGGAGTTCCCCAAGCTTGAAGGCAGTCCATGTCGAGTCAATCCTATTTCTGCCCATGATCTTCCATTATATTTAGTCAACAGTATTGAGCACGCAATGTACAGTGTATATAGAATGTAGTTGCCCACAACTTCAGTCAGGTATCCCAGCATGTAAGAAGGAAAAGCTAGCAGCAAAGGCACAATGAAAACGCAAACAGCTTCTAGGCTTTCCATTTTCTCTTTGCTCAAAGATTTCCCTCCTTTGAGTTCTCACACATTATTTTCACTTCATTTCTTAAAATGGTTGTTCTTCATTATGGCATCATGCTAAGAGATAATAAAAGCTTCAAGCAAAATATGAAAGAAGGAGCAATTTCTTTCCCTTTTCTAGAAACTAGAAGGTACAAGCTAGTTTTCTGCGAACGCTGCTCCTCTCGATCTCCTACTTAGCACGGAAACCAATCTGCTCCTGCAGCCTTCGCCTCTTCCACATGGCGTTTATCGTATGCTCCGAAAGTCTCCTCAGCGAGCTTGATATACGATAACTTTTCAATGTCTACGCCTACGAGACCGCAGAGAACAGCGTCCACGGAGACCAGGTGTCGCCCAAAGGCTACGATGCCTAGATTCTTGAGTGTTTTTTTGTTCTTCTCCCACCATGGTACGTAGTGTATGCCTTCGCAGATTCCGTAAACGTTGAAGAGTGATGAATAGACCTTGACGGTGTCGATGAGGCTTGTGTCGAACCATTGGTGCCACCATGCTCTAAGAGGATCAGGAAGCAGACCGAAGAAGTTCTTCAAAGTGAAGCTGACAATATCCTTGTAGGGTTTCTTTAGCTTTGGAAAACTGATGAAGGTCGCACTACGCAACTCATAGAGCTTTCGAGGGATGCATCTGTAAACCTCTTCCTTGAAGACCGGAGTGAACCTGGACCCTACTGCCTTCTTGATTTCCTGCGGGTCTGCTATTCGTCCTTGCCAAATCTCCTCTGTAACATTGACATATTCGACTCCACAGTCGTTGAAGAGGTCAGTAAACCCATACTCGTCGAGGAACCACTCATCATTCTTCCGGATGTGGTCCCACTGTCCACTCTCCTTGAACCAGTCCCATCCCGGATGCTTCTCAAGCCACTTCCAGCCCTTGCCTGCAAAGAGCCACTTCCAGTCGACCTCTTTACCATCCGCCGTGAACTTCATGCCGCCATTTGGAGGTCCCCTTCCAAGATTGTAGGACTCAGTGACCACAATTCTGCCATCAAGCGCCTCTAAAAGCATCCGCAATGCTTCGCATTCTGTAAAGCCGTAAGAACGATCTGTACCCACCCAGTTGGGCTTGACAACGATTGTATCCGCCTTCAGCTGTGGATCCTTGAGAAGGCGCTTCAGGTCTGAGGAGCTCCGGGCTCTGGCCATAGTCACTGAACCAAACCTTTGCACATTATGAGACATACGATCAACTTCAAGACTAGTCGCGGTTAGAGTAAATAAATCTGTGTTTACACGATGGAATGCGTTTCTACGACAACATATAGGAACTTTTAAAGGAACCGTCCATCGTATTTAAGGAGCAAGTCAAGATAATTGGCTCTGTAACAAAAGAGTAGAGGAAAGATCATGGCAGAAGATGTCTATGAAGAGCTTGCCGACGCGCTCGACCGGCTTCCCAATGGTTTTCCAAGGACGCCTTCAGGCGTTGAGATATCGATATTGAAGAGGATCTTCACGCCTGA
>CAYURV010000208.1:0-2320 GCA_964447115.1 uncultured Candidatus Bathyarchaeia archaeon | reverse complement strand
TACAGTAAACCTAGACTCGTCGAGATTATCTTAGGAAACTTTGGGGGCGGCTTTGCATAGAGTGTCAAAAGAGGTAAAAAAAATCATTGGAAACTCTTCTGAACAAAGGAACAAACTACTTTGAAAATGAGTATGAATCTAGTCTGTTAATAGATTTTATGAGTGCCTACAGCTAAGAACTCTATTTCCTTCCTCTCGATATCAACTCTAAATATTAACCGATACTTTAATCCTACTTCGTAGGAGTAACATCCTTTCCACGGACCATGAAGTGTATGTCCCTTCTTTCTTGGATTGTCGCTGGCCAGTAAATCTTCTACAGCAATTTCTAGTCTTTGCCGTACATTCTTGGTTAGCTTTTTATAACCTCTTTTAAAAGACAATGTAAATTTTGCTGTCCAGAAATAACTCACTTTGAATCCCAAGGCTTACAAACAAGGCTTAGTGTAAGGCGCTTAAGACTTGAGCCACTTCAGCGCCTCTTTGGCGCTTCGGAACCTCATAACTTTTCCTTCACCAATTTCTTTTAAGCTCTCAGCAATGTCAGCCTGTAACTCCCTGCTAGACATCACCTCAAGAGTCGCCCAGATATCCTCCTCAGGGACACCATCTCTCATAGCCTTCATCACGAACCTAACCATCTCCTCAAACGTCTTCCTCTCGATCAGCAACGCCGCTTCAAGCATGTCACTAAACCCTCAACACCAACTAGACTTTCCACCATATATCAATTTCTCAACTCTTACCCATACTTTCCAGTCACAAGGGCATCGACCACAAAGACAGGTGATAAGGCTAATCTCTATGAGAAACGGAGTGTTTGTCACGACAATAAAAATTGAGTATAGATAGCGCTATCAGAACAAGGAATATCTCGAGATTGCTGGGATCAAGCCATTTGTGGAGCAAGCTGCACAAAGGTCGCACAAAAATCAAAATAATGGATTTTTAGAGCCGGGGATGGGATTTGAACCCATGTTCAGCGAGTCTGCAGCCCGCCGCCTAAGCCGCTCGGCCACCCCGGCACGCAGTCATCCTGGACCTTGCAGCTTCAGTAAGTTATTTGAACTGACTTCCTTTTTTGTTTTTTCCTGAGACTGGGTTAACTCCAATCGAAATTGGGCAGGCTCTAGATCATCCCATGTCTATCGTATTTTTACTATCTGCGCATGGAGGACGCCGCAGATCTCGACCACGGCCTCAGGGTGAACATATCCCTTTTCTATTGCTTTCCTCACCGTGTTGCACCCAACCAGGTTGACGATAGTTGATTTCTCAATAAGGTCCATGGCCTCTTCGACGCTTGTCTTGAAACCCTTATAAAAGTCCTCTCTAACCTCAAAAACCATGTCTGATCCTTGAAAGGTCTTGCCTAAGAGGTCGGCGTCGCAGACGGCCAAAAGAACCTGCCGACCCCGCTTCCGAAGGTTGATGTAGGCCTCCAAGACGGATGCTTCCATGTTGCATTAGTTTTCAGACAGGCTTTATTGACGATCTTGCTCCACAAGCCTCACATATGAGGAAGTGAAGCCTCTTCTCTTTGACAATCTTTGTGTCAGGCCTCTTGCAGACCGGACAAGTCACATATCTTTCAATATAACGCTCAATCAGCCGCTTCAAGGCTTCAGGTTCAAACCTCCCTTGAAAAATTGCCCGTCCTCCCTCAACCGCTCCAGCAGTCGCCATCTCCTTCGAGAGAAACCTGAGAACATGAACAGGATCTCTACGGAGAACATCGCAGATCTCTTTGAAGTTGTGAAGGATCGTCCTAGAGCCAGAAACAGTGCAAGCAGGCCTAGGAACCTCAAGCCTTTCACGCTTGAAGGCTCTCTGTGGCAGCTGAGAGTAGGCATCATTCAGCATCTTCTCGTAATCCAGAGCCACCGCCCATCACTCTAGTAGCCTTAAAGAGACATTGTATATATACGGGCAGCCTCTTAAATGCTTAATCAAATAGCCCATAACCAGTGCAGAAAAATTGGTCTACACCCGTATCGAATGAGGCATATCTAATGTCAACTTGACGATTGCCAAGACTTCTGACATCATCAGAAGGTAAAGATGACAGTTCGTGATACAGCTTGTCGGAAAAGAACTCTAGAACAATCGGCAATTCGATTGAAGAGACAAGGCAGTATCATAACCGTTACTTCAGAGCAATTAACAGCCCCATAAGGAGAACAATTCTCAAAGCTATAGAAGACGGCTGCGCAACCATCGAGGATCTCAAGGTACGCACAGGACTAGGTGCGGATACTCTGAACTGGCATCTAAGCATATTAGAACATGGCTTCTGTATAGAAAAAGAAAGGAAGGAAGG
>CAYURV010000207.1:0-2346 GCA_964447115.1 uncultured Candidatus Bathyarchaeia archaeon | reverse complement strand
TTCTACAGGGGAACTCATCGCACTCAAAGCAGACTTCAACTCCTCTCTCCTTAGCGCAGGGCTTGATCGAACATCCTGGAACTTGGCAACCTCCTTTGCACGGCTCAACGTTAAAACATCCGCTCTCGACCTTAGTATAATATGTGAGTCCCTTCAGGAACTCGTCATAGTCAAAGTCAATGCTACCGTATTTTGGGACCCACTCGGGATGGTGGTAAGCCTCTACCAGTTCCTTTAGCTCCTTCGCCAACATCCTAAAGTACTTTCCTCTGTATGTACCACATTCTCCACAATTAAGACCACAGTAGCCAACCAATCTCCATGCTTCATCAAGATGCAACGTCTGACACCCGTGATGAAACCATACAGGACGCAAGTATATAAAATGCTAATCGTTCTCTCCATCAATGAAGAAAACAATTACGATAATGGGTTTGGGTTCATCCTATCAGTGGTTAATGGAGAGGCTAGCTGTTATTGGCAATGAGCTTTTGAGAGGTCACGATGGGTTATTGTTCGGACTCTATGCCTGATCTAACAGATTTTATTTAATAATAGGTGAATCTATCATAACCGTGCAAGGCTGTTGTGGATGGGTATTCGAGTTGAAAGCGATCGTTAAGTCTAGACATGGACCAGGAAACGTTGAATTAAAAGAGGTAGCCGTTCCCACAATCAAGCCTCAGGAGGTTTTAATCGAGGTCAAGTTCACCGGGATCTGTGGAACAGATGTTCACATTTACCACGACTCAACATTCTATACTCCGCCAGTCATTCTGGGCCATGAATACTCAGGCATAATAGTTCAGAAGGGCTCCGAGGTCAAAGGTTTCGATGTTGGAGACCGTGTGACCTCACCTGCAACCATACCCTGCGGCGAGTGCCTAATGTGTAGAACCAACCATGCCAACCGTTGTGTAGGAGAGACGAAACGAATCCTAGGCACGCATAAGGCCGATGGCACATTCGCAAAATATGTCGCCGTTCCAAGCCAGATATTACACAAGATACCCAAGCCTCTTTCTCTGGAGGAAGCTGCCGTTGCTGAACTCGTTGCATGCGTTGTACGAGCTGTTTACGAAAGAGTGCGTATCGAACCTAGAGACGTAGTGGCTGTTCTTGGCCCAGGCCCCACTGGTCTCCTGGCTCTTCAAGCCGCAAAAGCGGTTGGAGCCAAAAAGGTGATTGTTACAGGCGTAGGTGCCGATAAAGAACGTCTGGAAGTGGCCAAGAGGCTTGGGGCAGATATCATAGTTGACATAGAGAAGGATGATCCTGTGGAAACGGTTAAAAGACTGACTGACGGCTGGGGTGCAGATGTCGTTTTGGAAGCAAGCGGGGCATCCTCAGCTCGCAAACAAGCTTTCGATATGGTTAGACGCTGCGGGAAGGTGGGCCTGATTGGGCTTTCAGGCAAGCCTACGGACATTAACCTAGACAGGATTGTCGAAGGCGAGCTCGACGTAAAAGGGTCTTGGGGGACTGTATGGACGAGCTGGCGGAGAACATTAGACCTTCTCAGTTCAGGACTAATCAAAGTCTCTCCACTAATCACTGCAAAATTGCGGTTAGATGAATGGCAGAAAGGGTTCGAGATGATGGAAGGACGAAAAGCCGTAAAAGTGTTGCTTGTCCCATCATAATACATAAATAGGTAGAGAGCTGCCTAGCTAAAGCGTTTTTCTTCGAAGTCTTAGGGCATGATTTTGAGCAAATCTTTAAAGTTCCCCGGATTCATCAAGTTAAGGTGTAATCTGATAGTAAGTGTAGTTGGAGGCCAAGGTGTTGTCTGTTAATATCTCTGACATCAAGGGAATCGGGAAAGAATATTTGGTATACATGCCCGTAGAGTGTTGCAGGTGATCGGTGGATGGGTGAGTCTTTCCGTTATGATGTGGCTGTTATCGGTGCGGGAATAGGTGGCTATGTATCAGCAATACGATCAGCCCAGCTCGAAAAGAAAGTAGTGCTGATTGAGAAGGATCGATTGGGGGGCACATGCTTGAATTGGGGGTGCATACCCACAAAAGCTCTGCTAGCAACAGCGGAACTTCTGTACAAGGTCAGACGGTCTGAAGAGCTCGGGTTCAGAATAGCAGACGTGGCATTAGACTTTGAACAAGTTATGACCAGGAAGGACGCCATTGTAACCCGTCTCGTCGATGGAGTAAAGTTCCTATTAAGAAAGAACAAGATCACACTCATGGAAGGAAAAGCAACGTTTCTTACCAAGAATAAGATCCAAGTTCTAAAGTCTGATGGCAGCAAAGAGAACATCGAAGCTGAGAACGTAATCATCGCAACAGGCTCAGACGGGCCCAAGCCATCCTACGCAGAGATCGACGA
>CAYURV010000206.1:0-2347 GCA_964447115.1 uncultured Candidatus Bathyarchaeia archaeon | reverse complement strand
TGACTAGACCGCAATCACTGCAGATGATTTCTGCTGAATCGTAATCATAGATTAGGCTTGTCCCTCCGCAGTCAGGACACTTGCTCTGCATGACGAGTTGGGCTGATCTCTTTTCTTCTTTCTCCATTCTATTCACCACAAGGACTAGCTTGGTCCTATCTAGGGAGTGATCTTAAGCTTTCGATTCTTCATACAGAAGTCTGAACCAGTTTGGGTATGAAACCCTTCAATATAAATATATAACGTCGTTATATTTAAACATTACGTAAACAAATATTGCTTACTACGAAGAGTTACTGTGACAGAATTCCAATAACAGCAAAAAAATTCCAAGAAAAAAGTGGCTCCAGTGTTAATTCAATTCAGAACTGGCACCAGGGTAAACAGTCCTACTCTGTAAACCTGAATTACCCTGTATTGCGCGGACGATACGACCAGAGATCTTGGACGGGAAAGATTTAACCCACAGCCTCAACTGATTATAGCTATTATGTCACAAATCCTAAGGAGCACGAAAGTGTCCTTGAGCTTAGTGTCCAAACAGGAACTTATGGAAAAATTAGTCGCCGAGGTACGGGTTTGCCGAAGATGCCGTTTGTGGAAGCACGCAAAGAACTTCGTTCCAGGCGAAGGGAACCTCAACGCGTCGCTAATGTTGATAGGTGAGGCTCCGGGATTCTGGGAAGATGCTGTGGGTCGACCCTTCGTTGGAGCTGCAGGTAAGATTCTTGATGAACTATTGTCCACCATCAATCTTGAGAGGGATGATGTCTACATAGGAAACGTAGTCAAACATAGACCTCCCATGAACAGAGATCCAGTGAAGGGCGAGATTGGCGCTTGTGGTTCTTATCTCGACAGGCAAATTCAGATAATAACGCCAAAGGTTATTGTGACTTTGGGGCGCCACTCTACAAGATATATCCTATCGAAAGTAGGCATTGACTTCAAAGGGATAACTAAGGTTAGAGGACGGACTTACACAATAAGCCTTTTCGGTCGTCAAGTCGAACTGATTCCAACCTTCCATCCGGCAGCCGCCCTATACAACCCGAAATGCAAGTCTGCCATTGAACAAGATCTCTTGACCGCAAAGATGGAACTAGAGAAGCTATCTTCTGATATATAGGGATGCAACCTGCCGCTGTACTGTAATTGTTTAAATAGAAACAAGACGATACTTGTCGAATATGAAGCAACCTATTGTCATTCTAGGTTTTGCAGGTAGCTTACGGAAGGCATCGTATAACAGAGCGTTACTTCAAGCAGCAATGGAACTGGCACCAAAAGACGCAAATCTAGAAATTTTCGACCTTGAGGGCATCCCGCTGTATAATCAAGACCGGGAATTTGAGATGCCCGGAAAAGTCAAAGAATTCAAGGCTAGGATCGAGAAGGCGGACGCCATTCTAATCGCTACGCCGGAATATAACTTCTCGGTGCCCGGCGTTCTCAAGAATGCGATCGATTGGGTTTCAAGACCCTTCGGAGACAATTCCTTCGAAGATAAGCCGGTTGCCATAATGGGCGCGTCTCCCGGAAGGATTGGCACAGCGAGAGCTCAATACCATCTGCGTCAGACATGCGTCTCTCTCAACATGCACCCCATCAATAGACCTGAAGTCCTCGTGAACTTGGCGCACGAGAAGATCGATGATAACGGCAGGCTAGAAGATGAAGAAACAAGAGAAATGATAAAAGAACTACTTGAGAACCTTGTCAGCTGGACCAAAAGACTGAAAGGCTAAGGAATCAGCCAGTAGAAAACAGCTGAAAATCCCTACGAGACAAGGAGGTATCCCCAAATGGGAAGTAAACTCCGCATCGGCTCTAACCATCTGCTCTTCTAGCGAAGAGAAGGTTTATTTCAGCTCACGCCAATTCTCAATTGAGACCATTATGAGGCTTAAGATCAGCGAACAAGATGCTCTAATAATCGTGGATGTTCAGAAAGACTTCTGTCCAGGAGGAGCCTTACCCGTTCCTGAGGGCGATCAAGTGGTTCCCGTCCTGAATAATTACATAAAAAAATTCACGAAGGCAGGTACGAAGATCTACGCCACCAGAGATTGGCATCCATCGGACCACAAGTCCTTTAAGAGAAACGGGGGCATATGGCCACCTCATTGTCTGCAGGGAAGCGACGGCGCAGAATTTCACCCAGACCTAACGCTTCCAAGCGAAGCCACGGTAATCTCGAAGGCTACCGAACCATCTATGGCTGGTTATTCTGGATTTGAACAGACTGAACTAGAAAAAGAGTTGAGAAAGCAGAGTGTGAAGAGGATTTTCGTAGGAGGACTGGCAACAGACTACTGTGTAAAGAGCACGGTTATTGACGCCCTCA
>CAYURV010000205.1:0-2355 GCA_964447115.1 uncultured Candidatus Bathyarchaeia archaeon | reverse complement strand
AGTTCCCATAGCGATATTGAAGTGCCTCTTGAAGAGAGAGGTTCCCGTCTATCAACTCTTGAACGCTTTTCGAGATGCTTTTGGCCAAAATCAGTCACCATTAGACCTAAACTGAAGAAATTCGACCAAAACCCATTTAAAGCTTTCCTAGGACAACCTATCGAAAACGCATAGCTTAGGAGACTGTTGATTTGGTGGGCAAGGTTGTTCTAGCCTACTCGGGTGGTCTTGATACGTCTGTCATTATCAAGTACCTTCAGCAGAAGTATGATGCTGAAGTTGTTACGGTGACAGTAGACGTAGGTCAGCGAGACGACTTAAAAGCTATTGGAGATAAAGCGAATACGCTCGAGGTCTTTAAGCATTACTCTATTGATGCCAAAGAAGAATTTGCTGAAGACTACGTTTTTCCGTCCATAAAAGCGAATGGACTCTATGAAGAGAAATATCCTATAAGTACTGCCCTAGCTCGACCGCTCATCGTATCAAAGCTCGTTGAAGTAGCTGAAAAAGAAGAGGCACAAGCCGTAGCCCATGGATGTACAGGTAAAGGGAACGATCAAGTAAGATTTGATGTGACGATTAAATCAATGGCGCCCGGGCTCAAGATAATTGCACCTGTCAGAGAATGGGACCTCCACAGAGACGAAGAGATCAAATTCGCGAAAGAAAATGGGATTCCAATACCAAATGACCTCGACAGTCCATACAGCATAGACCAGAATCTTTGGGGCCGCTCAATTGAGTGTGGCATCCTAGAATATCCAGAACAAGAGCCGCCAGAGGAGATCTTCGAGTGGACGGTCTCTCCTGAGAAGGCACCAAATAAACCTGAATATGTATCGATCGATTTCGAGAAAGGTATTCCTTACGCCTTAAACAGCGAAAAGATGAACCCAGTCGAATTGATAGATAATTTGAACGAGATAGCAGGAAGAAACGGCGTGGGGCGGATAGATCATATTGAAGATAGGCTCGTGGGCATAAAATCGAGGGAAGTCTATGAGTGTCCTGCCGCGCTTGTTCTTCTTGAAGCCCATAAGGATTTAGAGAAACTTGTTTTAACGCGGCATCAATTGCAATTCAAGAAGCAGATCGATACTGAATGGGCGTTCCTAGTCTACACAGGGCTGTGGATGGACCCGCTTAAGAATAATCTGGATCAGTTTGTTGAGAGCATTCATGAGAATGTGACCGGGCAAGTGAGAATCAAGGTGTATAAAGGCTCGCTTATGGTTGTGGGCAGAACATCACCCATGTCACTATACGACTTGAATCTAGCAACTTACAATATAGAGACAACATTCAATCAATCATGCTCAGAGGGCTTCATCGAGCTTTGGGGTCTCCCGACGAGAGTATCATGCCAGCTGAAGAGGAAGAAGCTAGCTAAGGTCTATCAGAAAGTAGCCACGAAAATCAGCCATTAAACTTCAATAACCTTTGAACGTTTCCTCCGTTCACATTGGAGCGGAAGGCGTCGGGATTGTCTAAGGCTCTTCAGGGAGGAAGACTGCTCAAAACAAGAAGAGATGTCGTGGATTTCTCCTCCTCGATGCCGAGTGATAGAAGACTCTTTGAACACGTCTTAAAGATTAACCAAGCCCACATCATCATGCTAGTCAAACAGAGAATTATTGATGCGTCAGCAGGAAAGAAACTTCTCCAAGCATTGGCTACAGTAGAGCCCCCGGCAAGACTACTGCAACCGATCGAAGATGTACACATGTACGTTGAGGAAGAAGTCACTAAGAAGACAGGTCTTGAGATTGGAGGAAACCTGAATATAGGAAAAAGCAGGAATGACCAAGTTGCAACTGCGATTAGAATGGAATTACGCAGATGCGTTCTTCTATTGCTTCGATCGATTGTTGCTACCCAAGAACCGTTGATTAAACTCTCTGAGAGGAATCTTTCAACGATAATCCCGGGTTATACGCATCTCCAACCCGCCCAGCCGATAACGTTTGCACATTACTTGATCGCTCAATTCGACGCAATCCAACGTGATCTGGAAAGGCTGGAAGAGACCTATGGGCGTGTGAACGCATCTCCTATGGGTGCTGGAGCCTTGGCTACAACAAGCTTTCCAATCGATCGAACTGTCGTGGCGCAACTCCTGGGATTCGACGCTATCGTCGAGAACTCACTAGATGCCGTAAGCAGCAGAGATTTTATTTTGGAGACTCTTGCGGACCTAGTAATTCTTAACGTCAATTTGAGTCGACTAGCGGAAGATCTAATCCTTTGGAGTTCATCGAACTACAAGCTAATAGAACTTCCAGACGAATTTGCTTCAACAAGCAGTATAATGCCGCAGAAGAAGAATCCAGACGTACTTGAAGTCATTCGAGC
>CAYURV010000204.1:1157-2404 GCA_964447115.1 uncultured Candidatus Bathyarchaeia archaeon | reverse complement strand
ACGGATAGCTCAAGACCTCTTTAGCCAGAAGTATTCAAGAAATGAATGGAACTTCTGGCGATAAACTGCAAAGTATTCAAACACCTTCGCTTGCTACGCCTCATCTCTTTTCCTTGGTTCTTTCACGCTAATCTTTAAGAACATGGATGTATTGGATAGCGAAGGTGATTCTGTGGAAGGGATGATGAGGGCAGCAAGGTTCTACGCGCCTGGAAAGCTGAGACTCGAGCAGATCGACATACCGCGGATTGGTCCCGGAGAAATGCTCGTAAGGGTCAAGGCCGCGTTAACCTGCGGCACAGATGTTAAAATGTATAAAAGGGGTCATCCCAAAGTCAAGCCGCCAATAACTCTCGGGCATGAGTTTGCTGGGATAGTAGCAGAAGTTAGCCAAGAAGCAGCCAACCAATTTTATGTAGGTGACAAGGTCGCCGTAGCTAACTCTGCGCCGTGCAATGCTTGCTTCTTCTGTAAGGTAGGGAAGCCTAACCTTTGCGATCGTCTGCCGGAGACTCTTGTCGGATTTAGTCTTGATGGCGCCTTTGCGGAGTACATCCGCGTACCAGCTCCAATAGTGAGACAGAATGCTTACAAAATTGGCGACGGCATTTCTTTCGAAGAGGCCGCGTTGCTTGAACCTCTCGCTTGTGCAGTCAACGGAAACGAGGCTGCTAACATCAATTTGGGTGACACAGTCGCAATAATTGGCAGTGGGCCGATAGGCTTGATACACCTCCAGCTTTCAAGACTCAAAGGAGCCTCAAAGATCATTGTCACGGATCTTCGAGAAGAACGTCTGAAGACTGCTAGTTTGTTAGGAGCCGATGTCGTGATCGACGCCTCAAAAGAGGATCAGCTAAGCCGTGTGAAGGATCTGACTGAAGGTCTGGGAGCTGACGTAGTGATTGAAGCAGTTGGTCTGCCACAGACTTGGGAACTGGCCGTCAAGATGACGAGAAAAGCCGGAACAACCCTCTTTTTCGGAGGCTGCCCTTCAGGCTCACAGATATCATTGGACACGGAGAGGATTCACTACGAAGATTTGACCTTAAAGGGGATATTCCATCACACGCCCTTGTCTGTTAAAAAGGCGTATAAACTTATTTCGAGCGGAGATTTTAAAGGGAAACCTTTGATAACCGATCTGATGCCTCTTCTAGAGGTTGAAAACGCCCTGCAGAAAATGGCTGGGGGAGAGTGCATCAAGATTGCGATCACCCCTTGAAACCAGAGCCAATGAACGGAAA
>CAYURV010000204.1:0-1057 GCA_964447115.1 uncultured Candidatus Bathyarchaeia archaeon | reverse complement strand
GAGCTTATAATGGCAGGAGAGACAATGAAGGAAGGGATGACAGTTCTCGAACCACATCTCAAAGCCGGAGACATAAGAGCTGCTGGAAAAGTCATTATAGGCACGGTTAGAGGTGACTTACATGACATAGGTAAGAACGTTGTTATCACCCTTCTAAGAGCTGCAAACTTTGATGTTGTTGACCTCGGCGTAGACATTTCTGCTGAGCAATTTGTTGAAGCTGTGCAGAAACACAACCCAGATATCATCGCAATGTCAGCACTGCTCACGACAACGATGATAGAAATGGAAAACGTCATGAACAGCCTCAAGAAAGCAGGCTTACGTGGCAAACTCAAAGTGATCATAGGCGGCGCCCCTATAACGCCAGACTATGCTAAAAAGATAGGCGCAGATGCAGCTGCAAGAGACGCCGTTGAAGGGGTCCGCATATGTAACGAATGGATGAAAAGAAAGTAAGATGGAATCAACGCCAAATGGCTATGGACAGTTTTCTTTTACACACATCAGTAGACTATCAATTCTACTGAACCGGTTACCATTTATTATTACTGCATCGTGAAGCGTGGATTATCTACAATCGTGGGCTTTCCATTCCTCTCGACAATCAGTTTCGCGAAGCCTTTGGTTCTCATAGTGTTGTAATCGTGACCCGCATCCGATGGGTAAATGGCTAGGAAGGAAAGTTTTCTCCTTCCAGTATTTACGGTGCGATGGGCTATGTTTGGCGGAATATATGCAATGACTTTAGGTTTTATTGCCAGAGAGTCTGTCCTTCCCTCACGGTCTTGCATTAGGATTACTCCTTCGCCCTCCATCCCGACATAGACCTCACTTGTTGTTTCTTTTTGGTGGTAGTGTCCCATCGTCAAATAGTATTCACCGCTGATTGCCCCAGGGTAGATAACTGTGCAGCCCACATTGAACATCCCCTCAACCGGTTTCTGAGGAATTTCGTAAACCTCGTAGATCAGCGGGTTATCACCCCTCGCAAGCATCTGTTCAACGAAGCTTCGGTCTAGGAAGAACTCTCTTAGATCGCTGAGGCGGCGTTCAA
>CAYURV010000203.1:0-2448 GCA_964447115.1 uncultured Candidatus Bathyarchaeia archaeon | reverse complement strand
TCATCGGAGACCCGGTACTGAAACCGCCCTACCTCTCGCTCATAAAGTCTCAGCTCCTCGATGAACCTTGCGACCTCTTCTTCAGTTGGCTTATAGCGATCCAAGCCGAGGAGCCTACGGACAAAATCAGCGATCACAGGGGTCAAAGCTGTCTCGGTGCCACCTGCGGACCGTATCGGGCCAGCGAAATATATTGCGAGATACTTGGAGCCATCCAGGTTAGGCTTGATTGATACTTTGGCTATGCCTTCAGAATAGACTGCGGCGGTAACTCCCTCAGTAAGTATCGCGAGGGCAGTCCTGATGGCAAGGCCGGCAGCGTCTTCTTGGCTGAGCCGACCAAACCTCCCATAAACTATGTCCTCAGCTATCTTGAAAGCAGCATTTTCTCGGGACATTCTTTGGGAGAGTTCTCGTATTCTTTCAGCTAGTCCCGGCAGGCCAAGGAAACCTTCGACCAATCCGGCTAAATCGTCGGCTAATTCAATTTCCGGAAAAGGCTTTGGGTCCAGACCCTTCTTTCTCGCCTCTTTTGAGATCCTGTATATTTCCTTCAATGCCTCTTCTAAAACGTAGAAATATTCCTGATATTGTTTGCTCACTTGTAGGGTCAAGACCTTTTCCCTTAGAGGCAAAAACTACTCTGTATGGATCCTACACAAAATTACGGTCCGCCATTTATCAATGGGACGCCCGACAGACTTCTTATAAGTGTTTTTCGCTATCTCTTTTCTGCCGTCAACACAGGTTTTGCATCGTCCATGCCTCATGTCAGACGGCCCGTCGCATTTGCCACAGTTTAGAAGTAATGCTTCTCCCAAGCCCCTTAGATCCGTCCAAGCATATTCCCGTTCGTCGTATTCAGGTTCAAAGTCAGGCCATATGTCGTAAAGCTCGTCTCTTCCAAGGACCTTCTTCAAAGACGTGAGGTAATGCTCAAACGCAGTCACAGGCAATCCCCCATTTAGTGTTTGTATCTATTGCCTACCCCTTCTTTTATACCTTCCACTATCTCTTCAATCTTGAACTTCACTGACGGCTTCGCGCTTTCCTGTATTACGGTGCTCGTGACAACAATATCCGCTCCCGCATTTGCAATCACCTTAGCTTGAGCACCCGTTCTTATCCCGCCGCCGACCAACAACGGCACATCGACAGTCCCTTTAACTATCTGAACCATCTGAGCAGGTATCGGTTTGCTGGCGCCTGATCCAGCCTCCAGATAGACGAACCGCATACCGAAGTATTGAGCTGCTAGAGCGTGAGCTACGGCTAATTCGGGTTTGTTGTAGGGGATGGGACTCGCCCTTCCAATCACCCCAGCTGCGCCGCCTTCTCCTATGATAAGATATCCTAGGGGAATCGTTTCAAGGCCGTACTTTTTAATAAGGGGGGCAGCCAACACTTGAGCCCCTGCAATAAAGTAAGCATCCGATGAATTAAGAAGAGACATAAACCAGATGGCGTCAGCATATCTACTAACCCCCGTTATATTGTTCGGAAACAGAACGACAGGGATGCTGACTGACTTCTTAACCGCCTTGACAATAGAGTCAAGATGTGCAGACGACACGATTGTAGAGCCTCCGATCATGATCGCCGAAGAGTGGCCAACCTCGCTCTCACCGGCTAGAAAGGACGCAGATTTTGGAGTCTGATCCTCAGGATCAATGAGCGTCACATGGATCGCTCTGTCTTCCGCTATTCTTCTGAACAGATACTCCTCAACCTTCCCAACCATCAGATTCCTCTCTTCTCCACGCGGGGCTTAACTGTAGAATCTATCGATGAAATCACAGTAGACATCAACCTCCTGGAAGGACTGCCTCGCAGAAGCCTCTTCAACTAAGCCGCAGCTACCACACTTCAATATGGCTTTTCCCTTTTCCATGTTCATTTCGACGCGTAGGGCTTCCTTACCACACTTGGGACAGAGGAAAATCTTCGGCAACTTCCTCTTTGGGATACGTACTACCTTTCTCCTTCTCCTACCCATTCTTAGCTCATCCGCTATTAATGAATGATCACTATTCTTAAAGGTTTGGGAACCGATCCTAGACTCTATACCTGTCGTTTGTGATTTCAAGATCACTTCGATATCACGAGAAGGATCACTAAAAAATGTCACATGTAACATCACAACATCCATGTGCCTATTAATAGCAGAATGCAACCCGGTGCTTAATCCTTCAGCCCGTAATCAAATAAGGCTTAACTATTCCGTCTCTTCTTCTTTCATCTTAGGATTTTCTGAGAAAGACATATGTATCTGGCTATTCGATTTCGCTGCTCACTGTATTGATACTCGTGCCTAATAGGATGAAAAGGGAAGGTTTACATAGGACGGTTAGAACATATGTATATAGAACTGTATCCATCGAAGGAGTCGATCAATTTGAAAGACGGCCCCCTTAGAGTCGACATGCAATCATGGCTGACGAGCCTATT
>CAYURV010000202.1:0-2474 GCA_964447115.1 uncultured Candidatus Bathyarchaeia archaeon | reverse complement strand
GCTATCTCAACAAGTTCCAGATCCTGATTTGTCAAGTTCTCGAGTTTCATGAACACCCATCTAAAGACCGCATTTATTAACCTTTAGCTCTGAATTTGGTAATAGACTTGACCACGTCTTGTCAAGCCATACGGATGATCACTGAACAAACCCTGTTAAGTAATGAAAATGTAAATTAAGAAGCAAATGACACCCATATAGGCAATGAAACCTAACGAGACTGTCACCTTGTTTCTGAGCGCAGATCTGACATATCCGCCCGTCTTCTGGCTTACCGTTCTCGGATTGTACATCCTTTCATAGCCACCTCCGTTATCAACTAATCCTATTAGGGTGGTCACTACAGTTCACAATTATGCAAAAAAATGATCAGAAGTCTGGTCACCTATCTATGCTCTGCTTTCATTTTCCCAGCAATTTCACATTTCAGCTCGAAGTAATAGAGGAGATTTTGGTCTAGGTCAGTTGTCCTAAAGTGTCAGTAGTCCAGGTGCATATAACTTGGCAAGAATCAGAATCACAAAGGAGACAAAAGGCACAGTAACATTATCATCGATAGGCCGAAATTCAAAGTGCTCTACCACGGATGCCGCCGCTCCCGCCAGAATACCCGCAAACCCTAACATCGCCCCTAGGAATATAGAGAACAAAGCCATGACCAAGTTTCCCCACCAAGACTTTGTTCTCTTCTTGTAGATTACGTTCCTTACGACACCCGTAACCGCGTCTCCGACAGACATGAAGAGCACAGGTAAGACACCAAACCAGAAATCTCCACCAGAAAATAACCATCCAAGGGAGATTATGATCCCCCACATGACAGCGAATGAGACTTCGTACATGTTGTCTTCTGTCTGGAACCAATACATTATCTTCCCCATTTTATGAGGCATATAGATGAAAATAGCTAGCAGCATAGCCATCGCAAAAGGTAGCAGCGACGTCCTGAATATAAAGGGGACTAGAGCTGCAACCAGACCTCCGGCAAGCATGTGGATAATCTTTCTGTTATAATAGACCGCAACGTTGTGTTCGACGCCGCGATCCTTCATCCATTTGTAGAGGTATTTTGTGAGTACCATCGCTACAAAAATCACCCAACTAAAGAGCAAAGCGGTTGCGATAGATTCCTCAACCGATATCATAGACCAGTGAAGTCTCGATGTATTTGAATAAAAGAATTGTGGAAAAAAAGAGGAACCGGAAGCTTTGCCTCTTGGCAGAATCTAATATCAGGATTCTGGCCTAATGTCAGTGCCAATGAAGAAGCATTCTCTTCACATGCTCAGATGATTAACCAAGCTTCGGATGGATGAATGAAAAAAACAGTTCAAAGTTTGATATGTTTATAAACATGATTCTGGTTGAGATAGACGTGAATCTTGCATCTTGACACCTTTAAAGGGAGTGCAAGATAATGCTCACTGATCCTTACGGCAGACCCGTGGACAGCATTCGAATATCACTGACCCAGAGATGCAACCTTCGCTGCTTCTATTGCCACCTAGAAGGTGAGATCCCAAAGAAAACCATTGAAATGACGCCTGAAGAGATACAGAGAATCGTCAATCTAGCAGTCTCGTTCAGCATTCGTAAAGTAAAACTGACTGGGGGAGAACCTCTTATGAGAAGTGACATTCTAGAGATTGTTAATATGATTAGAGATAGCCGGGGAGTTGAAGAGGTATCGATGACGACAAACGGCATTTTCCTCGCAGGACTTGCTGAAGGCTTGAAGAAGGCTGGCTTAACAAGGATAAACGTCAGCCTTGATACATTAAACCACGAAAGGTTCAAGCGTATTACTGGCTCGACCGGTCTAGAAGCCGTCATCTCTGGCATAAGAGAAGCCGTGAAGACAGGTTTATGTCCATTGAAAGTCAACATGGTTCTTCTCAAAGGAGTGAACGAGGATGAGGTTTCAAAGATGATCGGGTTCACAAAGGATCACGGCCTAATCCTCCAGATCATAGAGCTCGAATCACCGGATGAGGACGAACTCTACAAAAGGTACCATGTTGACTTGGATGATGTCGAAAGCTACATCAAGAACAACGCCAGAACCGTAACTGTCAGACGGATGCATCACCGAAGAAAGTACGGTCTCCGCAACGGCGGCGAAATAGAAATCGTGAGACCCATGCATAACACCGAGTTCTGCCAATACTGCAACCGGATTCGCGTGACCTCCGACGGGAAACTCAAGCCATGCCTCTTCAGAAACAGCAACCTCGTTGACATCTTAGGTCCGATGAGAGAAGGTGCCTCCGAAGAAACCCTAAGGAACCTTTTTCTTGAAGCAGTGAGGCGAAGGCAACCTTACTTTCGTGAATTCCCGCAAAAGACGCAACCTCTTAAGCTTTCATAAAAGTCATCTGATACTTTCATACTTGATGGCGAAGCCCCATGGTTAAACAGGTCAAGTTTGGGATAGTTGGAACAGGTGTTGGCGCTAGTTTCTGTGCCAGCGGATT
>CAYURV010000201.1:0-2486 GCA_964447115.1 uncultured Candidatus Bathyarchaeia archaeon | reverse complement strand
ACTTATGGGAACCATGAAACGACACTCTATACGCCACAGGTACTTCAACGCTAATATACTAAGAATCCGAATGAAGCAGCTGGCGCTACCCTTGGAAGAAATGTCGCTGCAAATCGAGCTTGAGCAAATTGCAAGACTGTTGGGAGATGACCTGTTTGGCGTTGCAGACTTGGCAATTGCTCTAGATTTCGTCTCTAGCCAAGGCGTGGAATATCTGAGGAACTTCCCAAGGGTAAATTTACTACCCTGCCGCGCTGATAGAAAGTAGCGAAGGACTTCATCTAATTTCTAAGATTGGATTTCCATAGCTTTTTAGGGGTCATTGATCAAAAAATCTGGTATTTTGCCCAAGCCAATTCTCAGAATCCGGATGAATCTTTGTATTGATTATTCCACGCGTATTAGGAATATTACTAGCATATTGGCATCTTGCCATATGCCAGGTCCATACAGAACTTGTCTATGTTCTCAAGTTCATGTTCAACTACTGCTTCAACATCCTTCCTTATCTTGTCAAACTGCGCATGCGGTTTCGTAATCATCTGCACAGCAGCAACAGTGGGTTGATCTATGGGCTCACCGATCTTGCTCAACATCCAAACATAGACTTCTCTCGTCTCTGGAACTTGCTGGTGAATCTCGTTCGCAATCTTGTGGGTTAAGAGGTTGTAGATCTTACCCACGTGGCTGACCGGATTCTTTCCAGCCGCTGCCTCTGAGCATTGAGGCCTATTAAGAGAGATCAGCCCATTGACCCTGTTACCTCTCCCCACCTGACCTGAGTCCGCTCCGTCAGCGCTCGTCCCTAGTACGGTCAAGTAAACCCCATTTACTCCTCTGCCCGGCGCATCCAGTGTGTTCAGCTGTACATGTATCTCTTGGAAATTGTTGTTTTCCTTGACGAACTGGTTTATGTTGTCAAGGACTTCGGTTTTCCTTGCGAAGTACTCTTTTTCGCTCTCAATGAACCTATCGACGAAGGCCACAGACACCGTCATTTCTAACTCGTCGCCCCTGCGTAGGCCCATAACTTTAATGTCTTCACCTGTCTCGGGAAAGCTCCTCTTGAACGCTTTCGAGTTCAAGTAGTTCTCAGTTGCCAAGACGGCTCTTTCAGTCTTGGTCAACGGCGCCCATCCCACAGCCGCAGATGTATCGTTCGCCTCAAGAACCTTGCCTCTCCTTTTGAATATGTCTGTCAGTGCTGAGGAGCCCGGCTGTATCTCGACCTGGTATGTTACATGCTCATCCGGGTTCACAAACCTCAGATTGCTTTTGAGCCACTCCTTTGCGGTTCTTACAGCGATCTCTTTAACGGGTATCTCAACTTTGTCAACAATGAAGGTCGCCCTGTCTCCGAATATCAGCTTCATTGGCTTCTTGACTGTGCCACCCCCAAACCTTGTTTCCACCTCTCCAGCAGCGAGCAGTGACTTGTCTATGTTATGATGCATCACATACCCTGTCTTGTCAAGGTATTCCTTGCTCAGATTGACGGAGACCTCGTTCATAATGCAGTCGCATATTGTGTCGGGATGTCCCAAGCCCTTCCTTTCAACTACCTCGATCTTTTGGTCCTCAAGAGGAACTTGTTCTAGACAGCTGACTAGTATGTTTTTCATGGACTTTCTCCTTCGAGGTTTACCCTCTGAGATTGTGAGAGGAGCATATATAATTTACGGTATAATCCGAGGTAAAAAGATATACTATTCTACATAGGGGCTCTCATTCCAAGTTCACCAAGCCAAAAAAACATATATGCCGAAAGATGCCTTATTTTTACTTGATTATGCATAAAAAATAACTGAAGGTTATCAGAACGATCGTAAGGGGTTCCATTCTAAAGAAGATGCGTATAGAAGCCGGATTGACCCAAGGCCAATTGGCGAAGCTAGTGGGAGTATCCCAAGCCCATATCGCAAAAATCGAAGGTGAAAAAGTCGATCCACGACTATCCACCGTCAACAAAATACTTCAGACACTCGCCGGTGGGAGGGGCAAGAAATGCGGCGAGATCATGACACCAGGGGTTATTGCCGCAAGTCCTCGAGATAGAATCGGCAAGGTAAGCGAGACCATGGTGAACCACGATATATCTCAGCTGCCTGTGATTGACGAGGACAGGGTCATAGGCATGGTTACGGAAGAGGGGATTGTAAGAAACCTTAATCCAGAAATAGCAGACGAACTGGTTGAGAAGGTGGTGGAACCTCCACTTCCAAGCGTCCCGGAAGAGACCGATATAAGTATAATAAGACCCTTGCTTGAAGCCCATCCGGGCGTGCTCGTCACAAGAAAGGGGAAACTTGTGGGCATCATAACTCGGTCTGACCTCCTTAAGGTCATATCAAGTATCGTAGGCCCCACCGTAACTTAACCAGAGCAAGTCTTCTGAGAAACGGCCGCGATATGCATCAACTTCTTCTTAGGGATTTCATAGCTTTTACGAAATTTTCAAAGCGTGAGCTGTCCATGTGACCTTCTGG
>CAYURV010000200.1:0-2495 GCA_964447115.1 uncultured Candidatus Bathyarchaeia archaeon | reverse complement strand
GCTGCAAACATTGCGACGGGATACGCCTCCTCGATAATTGGTTCTCCGGCCGAAGCTGGTGTAGAAGGCACGGTATCTTCTCAGGAGACCCCCGACGGGAGAACTGGAGCTGTAGTTCAAATATATCACCGCACGAGGGTTGATTTGAAAAGACAGATGATCGGAAGGATCGGCCAGTGTGTTATGCCTTGCCCCACAACAGCTGCTTTCGACGCTTTACCTAAGGCGTCTCGAAGACTGAAGGTTGGCAGAAGTCTTCGACTCTTCGGCGACGGCTTCCAGAAAAGAGACGATGTGGCTGGGAGAAGAGTATGGAAGATACCGGTAATGGAAGGAGAGTTCGTGGTGGAGAATAGTTTTGGCGTTAAGAAGGGCGTGGCAGGGGGTAACTTCCTAATTTTAACAGGAGATTGGAAAACTGGACTTAAAGCGGCTGAGGAATCTGTTGAGGCTATCCGTCGAAACGTGCAAGGCGTGGTCTTACCGTTCCCAGGCGGAATCTGCAGATCAGGGTCCAAAGTGGGTTCTATGAAGTACAAGCTTCCGGCATCGACAAATCATCCTTTATGCCCAACGCTGAAGGAAAGGACGCAAGATACTCTAGTTCCAGAGGGCGTCGAAAGCGTCTACGAGATTGTGGTGAATGGTCTGAACTTGGACAGCGTAAAGAAAGCCACGGCTGAAGGAGTAAAGGCTGCAGTAAAGGTTCCTGGAGTTGTCAAGATCTCAGCTGGCAACTACGGCGGAAAAATCGGGCCGATGAGGATCTACCTTCGCGAGATTTTAGAGTGAAATTGTCAGTCTCTAAACGGTTCTCAGTCTTCTCCTAACCGCCGGGTTCTCGTCGGCAAGCTTCTTCAAGACAGATTCGAAGGTTTCTTCAGGCAGTAGTTCCCTTTCGATGAAGAGACCTGTCCTTCCAATCTTATCTCGACGCAAGAGCGTGCGAACCCTGTTCAGGACTGTATCAACCGATATCCCTAAGAGCTTGGCAACTGATTCCTCCCGCCCGACTATGCTACTTTCCAAATGCCCGTCATCAGTAGGCTCAATCAACATCAACCTTTTGTCGACGCCTGGAATCCGCTTCTTCTTTTTCAACATCAAAGGGGTAGCTTCTCCTCCGAACTTGTAGAACTCCCTCTCGGTCCGGTGGAATCTTGCCAACGGAAAGGAAACTTGCCTCCGTTCATCTATCTCAAGAAAACCTTTCAAGGCATAGGTCGGAGTCGCCTGTACAAGGATGCGCTTGTTTACTAGGATGCCGGCTTTTTCTAAAGCCATCTCAATACTAAAGGAGGACAAAACTTCGGGGACGAAAATGTCTATGTCGCTCTTAGCCGAGACGTCGCCTCTTGCGATGCTTCCATGCACTACTGATGATATCTGCGATCTTCCCAGAGCCTCAATTATCTCAGTCGCCTCAGCCCTTAGCTTTTCCAGCAGCACCCAGCGTTTCTCATCGTAGACGACCTCGATCCTTTCAGCGCGCGTTAGAGGCTTCTTAGCCAACCCTGCCAACTCCGTCTCAACTTTCACGCATTCGATCAAGACTAACCTTTACACGGAGGTTCTTATATTTTGGACGGCGGCAAATTCCCTTGCCCGTTCCCGGATAAAATAGAGACGTACGAAAACATATTTCAGCAAGGCTCCGCAATTTTTGAACGCCTAAGATCTGGCGTTAAATGTGGCAAGGGGTTCGTCCCCATTTCAGGCAGGAAGGAAGGGCATCATGGTCAAGTGCGCAGCATGCGGGAGAAGCGAAGCTTTCCACAGGCGGGCTTACTCTGGTGAGATACTCTGCAGGAAATGCTTTACCGAGTCTATCGAGCAGAAGGTTCGGGTCACTATTGGCAAACATGAGATGTTCGAGATTGATGACAGGATTGCCGTCGCGGTTTCCGGTGGAAAGGACAGTGTGAGTATGCTTCACATATTATCGAGGATTGAAAGAGACTTCCCGCGGTCTTCGCTCTACGCCATCACCGTTGACGAAGGAATACAAGGATACCGAGACGAAGCTGTGAAAATAGCTTCTAAAAACTGCGTTGGGCTTGGGGTTAAGCACATAGTCGTTTCGTTTAGGGATTTATATGGATATACAATGGACGAGATAGCCAACCGGACACGGGATGATGAACTGACTCCTTGCGCTTATTGTGGCGTCCTAAGAAGACGAGCCTTGAACGTAGCTGCCCGGAAAGCTAGCGCTACTAAGTTGGCAACAGCGCATAACTTGGACGATGAGACCCAAACATTCCTTTTAAACCTAGTTCACGGCGACCCGTTAAGGATAAGCCGCACAGGCCCCGTTTCTAATTTGAAGAAACCTGGATTTCCGCAGAAGGTAAAACCTTTTTGCGAGGTTCTTGAAAGAGAGGTCGTACTGTACGCGTATGTTAACGGCATTTCCTTCCAAGAAATGCCCTGCCCGTATGCTGGGGAAGCTCTGAGAAATGATGTGCGTAGAACTTTGAACCGGTTAGAAGAGA
>CAYURV010000199.1:0-2547 GCA_964447115.1 uncultured Candidatus Bathyarchaeia archaeon | reverse complement strand
TGCCACTATCCTCCTGTGGATGACATAGGCGACGATGCCTAGTCCAAGTGCTGTACCAATACCAATATGGGCCTTGAGAGACTATTTACCCTTTGGTTTTGCCACAATCATCTTGGTGGTTCCACACTTAGGGCAAGTCCACGCTTGCTCCTTCCGATTGTTTCACCACCGAAAAGGGGGTGGCTTCATTTCAATGCCACATACGTCACACTTCGGCATAGTCTTCTCCTTTTCGCCATAGGTTGCGCTCCCAATGCGCCTGCTTGGGCTTACTATTCAGATTCGTTCATCTTATGATAGTGACCTCGTAATTCTTGCGACCAACTTCCTTGGTAGGAATCTAAATGAGAATATCCCCAATGAATTCACTACACTAGGAATAACCATAACCCTTCCTTTTTTCAGAGCCACATAGCCAACCTTTGCAACTTTAGCAGCATCCATCTTCTTCCATCTCGCAGCTCTTGCTTTTTCCATGCCCCCTGTTTCCCAGAACCGAGTATCTGTCACACCTGGGCAAAGACAGGTCACGCTAACACCGGTTCTTTGCAGTTCGTTCGCTAATGCTTCTGAAAAACTCAAGACATATGCTTTGCTCGCACCATAAACGGCACTGAGAGGACAAGCTGCGAAACCGCCTATTGAACCAACGTTCAAAATCCAACCTGATTTGTTTTCCAACATTTTCTTCATGAACAGCTTGGTGAAGTGTGTTAAAGCAGTAATGTTCACTTGAATCATATCAAGCTCTGCTCTGAAATCTGTCTCATAGAAGTTGCCGCCCACAGGAAAACCAGCGTTGTTGACAAGCACGTCTACATCAATATGTTCCTTCCCGAGTTCGGAGAATATCTCCTGGGGTGCTTTGGGGTCAGACAAGTCCTTGACCAACACCTTCACTTTGATTCCATGTTTAGCCTCAACTTCCTTCTTCAAGTCCTCAAGTTTGTCTCGACTCCTGGCTACTACCACAACATTCTTTCCATCCTTCGCAAACAGCTTTGCCAGCTGATATCCAATCCCGCTCGAAGCTCCTGTTACAAGGGCATATTTGTCTTTCGCACCTATCATGGCTTTTCCTCCTCATCAAATGAACTGACACAACAACAAACCCAGCCTCCTCCAAATCCGCCTGGCTGGGCTTGAATTCAGCTCAGAATTCTGATAGGAGATGTAGCTATCAAACCCAATCCAATGATAAGTATGACAATCGCAATACCTGTGGTGTTTTCTCCCACAGTATCGCCATCTATCATGAAGAATGCAGCTACTAATGCTAGAGCAACTCCCAGTGCGAACTGTATGGCAAACAATGCTCGTCTGTTCATCCTATTTTCAGTGTCTCCACTTCCAAGCCTCGGCTAGGTAAGGATGCTGCACTAGTTATCTCGCATTCTGTGCAATATTTCGGCAATGTATAGCTTTGTAACACACTTAGTCATGCACTGCTTCAGGCTGGTTCTATTGCTCCAGGAAATCCTCTCTGCCATTATACCACACCCAGCTTGGATGCAGATTCAAGGTTGCATTGTAGAGGAATCTTTGAAAGAGGATTCAATGCTAGAAAGGACCCCCCAAAGATAGCGCATACCGGCGCAACGCTTCATTTTACTATCGGTGATGCATCCTCATCAAAAGGATTGGTTCTCATGGCTAAAGAAAAGAGATAGGGATAATTGTCTTTCAAGTGTCTCATATAATCCAACCATTGATGCACAAGCAATGTATATGCTCTTTTCATGTCACCGGCAAGATGTTCATAGTCAGTGGTGGGTAACCCTGTTAACTCTGGTCGAGCCTCCAATTCTTCCGTCAGGTGAAAGACTGCCTGAAGAAGCCCTGTAAGGGATTCATGCTCTAACAAATTTGGGTTTTCCAATAGCCGGAGTAAGAAGTCCTTCTTACCCACGAGGAAATTGCGAAAACTCTCCAGTTCTGCCCGCTGAATATCAACTCCATAATTGTGGTTTCTGAGACGGCTACTAACATTGAGGAATTCTTGCTCAGACCAATTGCTGGTCATAACAAGATGCTTCCTAATTTCAGCAAGGTTGCAGTCTAGATCGCTAAAATCACCCAACAATTTTGTCCCAACTTCACTGAAAAAAGCTCCTACGACCATATTTAGCTTCTCCAGGCGAGTCCGCTTTTCTCTTTCAGTCAGCAGCCGATGAATTACCAGCGTCACCAGCATAACCTCAAGAAAGACAAAGGCAATATCCCCTACCAGGTAGATAAAGATATGATGGGGGTCTCTAAAGATAGTGTAGTGGATGCCGTAGAACACGGCCGAGAGCACGATTAGGGATATACCCAATACAATCTGCCAGCTGAAACGCTTCATGTGTCTATCATACTGTATTGCTCAGGGCATACCATTCTCTAGAGGGAATCTTCTGCTGCCATTATACTACACCCAGCTTGGGTGCAGATTCAAGGTTGTGCGAAGGCTGCAACCTTCCTCACATTGCCAAAATCCCCAAGCTACTAGACATTGATTTCAAAGGGGATTGAGTGGGGTGTATTGTGTCCAGGTAATCGAGATAG
>CAYURV010000198.1:0-2550 GCA_964447115.1 uncultured Candidatus Bathyarchaeia archaeon | reverse complement strand
GAAACGCATTGATAGAGGCAAGAGCTGACCTCGTTAGAGCATCTTCAAGAATGCTAACAGCCAAGATTCTCGACCCAGAAGAATACAAGAAGTTATCAGAATCTAGCATGAAGGAGATCGCAAAGACCTTGACGAAGTAAGAAAGACTTGCCCACAATCAATTCATATAGCAGTAGCGTGACACAATCGTCAAACTATCCGTCAAAACCAATAGAAAGACGATAGCTATCAAGTATGTGCCTCTCACACTCAGAAGCCTAGCCGTCGCAGCATAGAAAGCCATTGGAAACTCCACATGGAACATCATAAACGTAACCGACAACGCCTTCAACAAGAGAGGAAGTCAAAGCAGAGGCAGACACAAAAGAGCCCCAATGGCCTAAGGTTCCATCTGCCTAATCTATTTGAAGATCCATGACATCTGACGAATTGAAATAAGACCAATAGTACATAGCAATAGAAATATATTGAAAGCTTCGGAGTGAAACCTCCAATGCCCAAATACGATGTGGCCATCGTGGGCGGTTCAGGCTTCATAGGCTCCTCGCTTGCGATGCATCTAAGCAAAATCTTCAAGATCAAAGTAATCGATCAAAAGCCTCCACCTGAAACACTCGAGGGCAAAGTCGACTTCTCATCGTGCGACATACGAAAATACCATGAATTGAAGAAGAGCTTAGAGAGTGCTCGCCTAGTGATCCACACGGCTATAGTCCAGATACCTCTCATAAACGAGAGGAAGCGCTTAGGATACGAAGTCAACGTACTTGGCGTACAGAACGTATGCGAAGCCGTAGAAGAGAATGAAGGTTTGAAAGGCTTGATCCTTGCAGGGTCATGGCATGTCGTAGGTGAAAGAGAGCTTAAAGGAGTAATCAATGAAGAGTTCGGATTCAGACCGGACAAAATAGAGGAGAGAGCCCGCCTCTACGCCCTATCCAAGATAGCCCAAGAAACAATAGTAAGAATATACGATGAGACCTCAAGCAAAGCCTACGGCGTAATTAGAATGGGAACAGTCCTCGGCGAAAATATGCCGAAAGAAACGGCTGCAAACCTCTTCATAACGAAAGCCATCAAAGGCGAACCGATCACACCATACCGCCATAGCATGCATCGCCCCATGCTATATGTTAACATAACGGATGTCTGCAAAGGCTTCGAGACCTTCGCGAGGAAAATCCTGAACGACGAAGTCACGAAGGATGAGGGGAGTCTAGGCCACATCGTAAACCTAGTCTGGCCCATACCTATGACGATAATCGAACTTGCCCAAATAGTGAAAGACGCAGTTACAAAATACAGCCGGAACAGAATCAAACCACAAATAAAGATAGTCGAAACAGGAAAGCTCAACCTCTACTCACCCAAAGACAAGGAACGCCTAAAAGTCGACCTGACAAGAGCAAAAGAATTTCTAGGTATCAAAAAAATGACAAGCCCAGAACGATCGATAGCCAAGATCGTCAAGAGGAGGATAAGTGACGAAATAGGATAACAGTCAAGCTATGAAGGCGCGGTTTGTTCATCGTCGTATGTTTTTGGATGAAGCCAATTTTCACTGTAGAGCCCTCATGGATCGCTAGAATCCATTTCATAAGGCTTAACAAGACATCAACGATACGTTTCATGAGGAAGAGACTTGCCCAGAAACCTGAACCCATCCATGGCACATGCTCGCTGGTCTTTGGCAGTGATAGCACTTACTCTAATCGCTGCCATCGCCATACAGTTCAGGATACCGTTCCTTCAACAGATCTTTACCCTGGTCCTGACAATACTCTTGCCCGGATTCGCTGCGACTCAAGCCTTGTTTTCCGAAAGAGAGCTGCAACCTCCTGAGAGAGCGGCAATAAGCCTCACGCTGAGTCTTGCCATCACATCCCTCTTAGGTCTGATTCTCGCTATTACCCACATAGGAGTCCAGCCAACAGCCATTCTTCTGGGCATTTCAGGTCTCACAATCATCTTCGCTCTTACAGGCGTAAGAAAGCAATCGGAGTCGCTCAGCCTTAAGCCGAGAAGCGAAGCATCATCTCTTCGAAACAGGCTATTTTCACTGGCGAGACCTCATCTATCCCTAATCGCAATTCTTCTGTTCACAATCGCCATTAGACTACTCTCCTTCTACTTCATCAGCCGAGACTACTCAACAGCGGACCCTGAACTGGTCATCGTATATGATATCGCACACGGGAGGCTTCTCGACAGCTACACAAGCCTCTGGCATTATCTCGGCCTCGCCCCCTATTCATATCCGATCCTTTTCCACCTGTTACTCGCTGAAATCAAGATTCTCGGGAACATCGCGCTCTCTGCACTTCCATTGATTAATGCAGCTCTTTCACTCATCCCAATCCTCTTCATCTGCAGCCTAGTCAAACGAGTCTTCAAGGATGGGAACGCAGATATATCAGCCTTTATCCTATCAACGAGCCCCATATTCATCTTCGAAACTCTCCCAGGCACATTCAAAGCAAGGGCCATGGCATACACTCTGATATGCGCACAACTGTACTTCGCGATCCGAATCTTGCAAGGAAAGAAGAG
>CAYURV010000197.1:0-2558 GCA_964447115.1 uncultured Candidatus Bathyarchaeia archaeon | reverse complement strand
GTTTCTGTCTCTCATTCTTCGGTAACTTGTGGCATGCAAGATTTTTCCTTCAGGATTGACGAGGACTATGTTTCCTTCACCGAAAAGTTCGATGACGAGACGGTATTCTTCGCCTCGGTTCGAAAGTATGATCTCGACGATCCGTTCAAAACCGTGCTGTTGCACCTTGTCCATCTTGCCATTTCTAAGATACTTCCGAAGAGCCATACAAAAGGCTGGCGGCTTCAAAGGCTTCTCATAAGCATAGGAGGTGATATGAGCCCTTTTTCCTGCTTCACATATCAGATTCTTCTCATTCCCTTCGCGACTGCGAAGCTTTAAAAGTATGGTTCTAGGATTTAACTGGTAAATATTGTCGATCCTGAAGCCTTTAAGAAAGCGATCTAGTTCAACAGTGGCAACAGCTATGTCGAGGCTGCTCATCCCCTCCTTCAACACGCTCACCTGAGGAAGATACTGGGTTGAAACCATTAAACCTTATCTACGTTATTAAAATCTGCCTAGGCGCCTTGACAGCTATTCTATGCCTCCTGCTCGGAGTTGACAGCATCCTCACTGGAGTAGCGATAGGCCTGATAGTCTACATAGGTTCTGACAAAGTCTTGAAACAGATTTTCATTGCAAAGGTTGAGAAACAGTCAGTAGTTACCAAAACAGGGATAGGCATCTACATCATCACTTGGGTGTTCCTCTGGATACTGCTATACACCTTTCTCCATACTTCCGCTCAATTCTGACTCGGTTCAGTTTTGGCTTTACTTTGAACTGTTCTCAGGACGACACGCATGTAATCAGCCAACGCCGAGAAATAGCCTCTGTCATAATCGCCATGGAATCTACTCCTAGTCTGATTAAGAAAATCCCTGTAATGCCTTTTCAAAGCCTCAACATCGTTAAGGTTAAGGTTGCTGAAGAATTCGTAACTTTCACCTGTTGACCGGTAGGTCAAGACTATTCCGCTGAGAGCCTCAAGGTAGCCTCTGTTATAGTCCTTCTGCTCGCTTTTCACAATTCTCGTATTTATTCTTTCAAGGACTCTCTCAGCTTCTGCAAATTTCCTTTCCGATAAAAGCTGAAACAGCCGAGTTATGAGCGCCAACGGGATAGCCATCCTACTGTCAACTCTCTTGGTCTCCCTCGAAGTCTTCTATGCCGTTCTCGGTTATCCTGAAAACGCACTCACCTTCAGGCAGATAGGGACTGGAGACAAGACGGGCAATTCTAACAGGTCCTCTTCGAGCCTTCCGAAGGTAGATCCGTGTGTGACTTGTGTGGGCTACAATGTGACCGCCAATTGGACGAATGGGCTCTTCAAAAAAGACCTCTGGACTCGCCATTACCTGATTTGTCACCAAAGCGACCGCATTGAAGGCACGCGCTAACCTTATGAGCTTGTGCATGTGCTGGTTGAGTTTCTGCTGTCTTGCCGCAAGGTTTTCTCTGCCAATATATTCGCTTCTGAAATGTGCTGTCAAAGAGTCCATAATTATTAAGCGGATGTTATTCTCTTTTATGACCTTGTCAGAGTTCTCGAGCAAGAAGATCTGATGATCCGATGTGTAAGCCTCAGCCAGTCTAATGCCTTTGAGAACCTGATCTAGGTCTAGGCCCATGTGTCGCGCCATCTGGGAGATCCGTTCAATTCTGAAAGTGTTCTCCGTATCAATGTAGAGTGCTCCACCATCCAATCCCCCGCGCTCAGGGGCTAACTGGACGTTAACACACATTTGATGGGCAAGTTGACTTTTTCCTGAGCCGTACTCGCCATAGAACTCTGTGATTGCCTGTGTCTCGAGGCCGCCCCCAAGAAGCTCGTCAAGCTTCTTGCTTCCAGTTGTTAGACGCAACACGTTTTGCCGTTTCTCAAAAAGTTCGTCAACTCTGATGAAAGAAAGGGAACTAGACGACCTTGCGGCGTTGATGATTTCGAACGCCTTCTTCTCGCCCATGCCTGCCTGCACAAGCTCGCGTATTGTCGCCATGGCTAACGACTCGACTGTGTGGAAGCCGAGCTCGCGAATCTTGTTTGCTGTGGAATGGCCTATTCCCGGTATCTCTTCAATGGACTCGTACTTCTTCTTCGCTGAGGTTTCCTCTTCGCTCATCCTTCCTTCCAGATAATTCTACGGCGAGAAGATATTTAAACTAGACTAAACAGAAGACTAGAATTGTGCCTCCGCTGTTTCCAGCTGAAGAGGAGAGGGAACTTGAACCTTGAAGCTCTGATTGAAAATGTTGCAGTAGATCTCCTAAAGCTGGCAGCAGTCAGACTGCCAGAAGATGTGAAAGAGGCCATAAGAAGGGCATACGGCAAAGAGAGAAGTGGGATCGGGAAGGCACAGCTGAAAGCCATACTGGATAACATAGAAATAGCCGAACAAAAAGGCATACCTATCTGCCAAGACACTGGGCTGATATCCTTCTATATGAAGGCGGGTTCGCAGTTTAAAGTTTTAGACAAGGTTGAAGAGACTCTTCGGAGAGCCGTCAAACGGGCGACATCGGAGATTCCCCTCCGCCCCAACGCAGTAGATCCCTTCACACAGAAAAATACAAAC
>CAYURV010000196.1:0-2565 GCA_964447115.1 uncultured Candidatus Bathyarchaeia archaeon | reverse complement strand
GTTCCTCCTCCGCCCACGAAGACTGATGTATAATAAAGAAGGCTCGATCCGTCGACGATTGATTCACATATGACGATCCCATCTTTGAAGGCGTCTTTAAGCGCTTCCACCTGCTCCTTGTATCTGGGCACGGCTACTATCTGAAGATTCTTCTTCTCTTCTAGTATCTCCTTTATGAGGGGGATTGTGAAAGTCTCTTTTCGTGCTCTGCCCAGAAGATACGCTGCGAAAGATTCTTCTGTTCTAAGGGTAAGTATGGGTTTGGATTCATCTAGTCCCAACTCTTGCAGGACTCTTCTGTCAGGTTTGAGGTCTCTAAGCCAGACCCATGGGTCAAGAGCATTGTACTGTACAATCCTTTGGGGGGCTATTCCAAATCTTGTCCAATGTCTTTTCGGTATTATCTTGGGTGTGAGGAGCTTCTGGACCAATGGGACTGTCAATCTTGCGACTGCTTCAGCGTGGGGTGAGTCGTTGACACAGACATGAGGCACTTTCAAGCCGTAAGAGACCCTAGCCATCTCTGGGGACGAGAATGAGACGGCTACGTCCGGCTTGACTTCTTCGAAGACAGAAGCCAATTCAAGAGTTCTTTGCGCACTGGCTTTCAACTTGCTGCTTAGTTCTTTTCCGCCGTGTTCTCCAATAACCCTTGCATCTATACCTTTGAGCTTTAGGAGCTCGAGTACTTCGCGATATCTTCGAGTTGTCTTGAAAACTTGATGACCCCTTTTTTCCAGGTTTTCTGAGAGTCTTGAGAAGAACATGCATTGTTTTGGAGTCAGAATATCTATGATTACCTTCAAGATTCATCACTTTAATGCATGATTCTGGGAAGCCTACTCTATTCAGCTGTGTCCTTGTCTCCAACTTTATCCCAGGACTTGCCTATTAATCGTTGCTATGACTTTACTGTGCGCCAAAACATTCTTTTTGCGATTTCTCTCCAGAGCCAGAGCCAGAATAGAACCATCATAGCGCTGATCATAACCTTGAGTATCGCTGTCATGATATCGTTCATCACACCCGGGAACTGCAAAGGTACAATATATGAGTGTATTATCCACAACCCTAGGATCATGCAAGCCCAAACGAAAACCAGAAGGAAGGAAAAATCCAATATTCTACGAATCATACGGTCACCATGGTTAAGTATGCTGTCAGGAATGCCAGAGTCCCTGCTAAGAATGAGAGGATCATGAAGACCCGTACCGCCTCATACTCGTAAAGGGGTCCTCTGGCCAACACTACTCGAGCCAAGGTTATGGGAGCCTTGGGATCTGTTGATGCCATCAACCTCCCGTCGTCAAGTATTGTGATTGGGCGTGAAACTTCTCGTCTCTCATACAACTTGCCTATGGTTGCGAGCCCATAGAAGGCGTTCATTATCTGGGGCACGAAGGCCACGACGGTTACGACTTCGAGTCGGCCAAGCACTGCGATGGCTCCTAGCGCGCCGCCGATGCCCAAACTTCCAACATCTCCCGAGAAGACCTTTGAAGGGTACCTGTTAAAGTAGTAGAGTGCCAAAAGAGGGCCTAAAAGGCAAAGGCAAAGCATTGTAGCTTCGCTGCGGCCCAAGAGTACTGCTGAAAAAAGCAAGGCGATGGTCACTATGGTGCATGTTCCGGACATTGTTCCGTTGAAGGGGTCCATCATGTTCACCGCGTTCGAGGGGATTGCTATGGCGAATGGTATCAGAAAGGGATAGATGATGGTTAGTCGCGTTGGCCCGATTATCGGGAAGACTGGGTAGGGCTGATAAGTGTGCATAAGCAGAATTGGTATGCCCGCGAAGGCTGTGAGGAGGGGCTTTACCTTTGCGTTTAGTGTCCTTACGTCGTCTATTGCGCCGACTAACCCCGCAATGAGCGTCGTAGCGAGAAAACTGATTAGCATACTGGCTTTATCTGGTGACAGAAGGATTGCAGTTGAGACGGCGACCGTTAATCCTATTAGCACTGGTATGCCGCCCATCTCCGGTATGACTGGCCGTTCCTTCTTGTGAACGTCGACGCCTACGATTCGCTTCCTTCTCATCTTTTGAATGACTACAGGCATGGCTAGAAAGCTGGTGGCGAAACTTAGAGCAAAAATGAACAGCTCTTCAAACATCAGTTTCTACACTTCTGGATTTTACTAAGCTCAGGTTTTTGCCTAACATTTTGCAGCCTTCAAATATATATCTATTAAGAAAAAAGATAAGAAAAAAGATAAACGGTTCAACCGATAAGATTTAATTCAAAGATGCCACGTAATAAGATAAGCCTGAGCGGGGGTTGCCAAGCTAGGTCAAAGGCGTAGCCCTGAGGCGGCTATCCCATAGGGGTTCGTGGGTTCGAATCCCACCCCCCGCACCAGTGCTATACCCGGTGAACTACTGAACCTCAAAATGTGGCTTTGGAAGGAAGGGAATAGGAGCAAAGGTCTACTACGCTGAAAGGACTAGCTAGGTCTTACTTCCCTTAGAAATGTTGTGACGAACATTTTCAGTAGATTTTGAGAAAAAAAGGTAACATACGAACCAATTCCCGTGCTTAGAGTCAAGCGTAAACCCACCACTTT
>CAYURV010000195.1:0-2591 GCA_964447115.1 uncultured Candidatus Bathyarchaeia archaeon | reverse complement strand
GTGAAACAGATAACCGCCTCAACCATGAAGATCGTCAGGGGGTTGCTTGCGTCGCTTAAAGCAACAAATCCGGAACTCTCTGAGAGGCTAGCAAGCATATACTCCAACGGCGAATGGATCTCAGGCTATAAGTATCTAAACAGAGAAGAAAGATTTGAGATTCTAAGCAGATTGAGGGCGACAGTGTTAAAATACGGGTTGGAGTTCGCAACATGCCGGGAAGGATTCCCCCAACTTAACACTACAATCTGCGACGGCACAGCATACTGCAGAGAACTCTTAAGCGGGTTTGCGTGTTAGAATGTGGGAACTCGTTCTATGATTTTCAGGTTTCATCGAGAATCTTTCATCGCTAGGTAACTCGCGTGACAAGCCCTTTCTCCTCCGTGTCTTTGCTGCTGTCTATGCCGCAATATTATTAGGAAGCTTTTCCCAATGATGGAATTTGCTTTGCCATAAGAAATGACCCGATATTGTTAGTCTCGGGTCAACAGTCAATCGTAATGTCTCAACGACTAGCATATGAAGCCGAGCCTTACTTGTACCTCGCGCGCCTCTTCTGCCTCTTTTTCTTCTCACGGCGCATCCGTTTCTTCTTCCATTTGGCTCGCATCTTGATTCAACTTCTATCAGCTTTCTTTATAGCCTCAGGCATGTGAGGAGACTTTGCCAAAGTCCCTGAAAACTGAGGCTTTTGTAATCTCACGTTTCTTGGTTTTTAAACTTTTTGGATCATCATTCGAGTCTTCGCTGCTTGGGACGTTTGAGGAAAGGACGGTAAGCCGCGTCTAAAACTCTTGTGATTTTGCCCGCTGTGACTTTGCCAACACCTTTGACGGTGGACAGTTCTACTGTTGAGGCCGCAAAGACCTTACGAACAGTTTCCTGCTCTCTCAGCAGCCTGTCTGCTAATTTGGGACCGATTCCGGGAAGAGTTGATATAATCTGAAGTTGCGTCTTCTCAATATTGTCAACCTTAGGTTTCTTCTTTACGATCGGTCCCCCAAATCGTGCAGGTCTCCTTCTCACTAGAGTGTAGATAAGGTTGGCTGTCTGTGCCTCGTCGGATGTGAAGAAAACCTTTAAGCCGAAATCGAAAGTCAAGGCTGCCAAAGCTCCGTAATACGCTCGGAGCCTTGTTTCTCTATCAATCAGAGAAGTTATGTCTCCTTCGACGACAAGCACCGGGTTTTCGTAGGTTTCGCCTAAACGTTGAGCTTGGTCGAAAATCCGCTGTGAATAAAGGGACCTTAGAAAATCCCGCCTTTCCTTACGTTCCACAGCGTAACCTGGCACGACGTAGTCGCCAACCTCAAGAATCCGGTAATCAACCATCAAACCGAGTCCTTTGAGAAGTTCAGGGACCCCAGATAATTTCTCACGTTCGTCAACAACGACGCGGTTCCTTGCCGCCATAAAACCACAACCAATGAACCAATAAACACAGAGGATGCTGAAAAACCTTCAAGCAGAGAAGCTCAGCATTTATTGAATATCCTTCTCTCGGCATCTTCTAGATCTTAAAAATTAACCTAGCATTTCCAGTAGTCTTTTCAGCCACTGTCTCCCTCTTTTCACCCTTCAAATCGGCAACTGCAGAGAGGGTTTTGAGTAGGTGAGCGGGTTCTGAGGGTAGTCCTTGATATGTAACGGTTGAGTCTGTCTCTAAGAGGAGTTTCTCCATAGGAGTATTCTGGATCGCAGCTCTGTGCTCTTTGCTGTAGGCCGCTGCGGGCGTTGCCGAAATGTAATATCCACGGTCAAGAAGCTTCCGCAATACATCCAAGGGTCCACTATACCAGTGGAAGACAGCCTTCTCCACACCTGTCTCTACAGCTATATCTAGGCAGTCTGCCCAAGCGCCTCTGCTGTGGATCGAGACAGGTTTATCATTTCTTTTGGCTAACTCGAGTAGCCTCTGGAACAGCTCTCTCTGCAATCCTTTCCTCTCAGGACTCTTCCTGACATCTCTGTACCAGTAATCTAACCCTATCTCGCCTATCGCTATTGACCTACCAATATTCTCCTTGATAAGTCGGATGTTGGCGTCAATCTTCGATGGGTCCAAGCTCCATGGATGAAGCCCTAAAGCTGGATGTATCCTAAGATTTCCCCTTTGATGTTTTAGACTTTCCTCAAGGGCCCACAGGTTCGACTCATAGTCTGAACCCATTGTAACAACAGCGACTACGCCCGCTTTCTCAGCCCTCCTGAGAGCCTCATCAAGGTTCTCTATGTCTTCCAAGTGGGCGTGAGTATCGACGAGCTCCAATAACAAACATCTTCATATTCTATTGAAAAGATGATGGCAAAGTTCATGACGCCACAAAGATTTAAGTTTTTCTTACGTAGAAAGAGGATGGGCAAATCTTAAATTGGCATGACATACTTTAACGTATTCGGAGATGAAAACCGTGACACAGAATGTTGGAGTAGCCATTGTCGGAGTTGGATTCGTGGGCGGACAGGCGCACGTCCCATCCTTCAAGAAGATATCTGGCTCAGAACTAATCGTTTTAGGCGCAAGAACAGAAACAAGAGTTAAGCCACTATCAGAAAAATACGATGTGCCATATTCTCTGGATTATGAT
>CAYURV010000194.1:0-2616 GCA_964447115.1 uncultured Candidatus Bathyarchaeia archaeon | reverse complement strand
ACTCACGGGTTCAGTCCCGCCTTTGCAGATTGGAGATTGAAACAGAAGATCCCCAAGGGTTCGTCTATATTCGTCTCTGATATGGGTGACATGTGGGGGGAATGGGTGCCATTCGAGTGGATTGAAAGGGTCCTGAAGGTACTGAGGGTCAGACCAGACTGCAGTTTCCTTTTTTTGACAAAAAACCCGGCGAGGTATAACAAGTTTCTCGGGATGTTCACAGAGAACATGATGCTTGGAGCAACCATTGAGACTAACAGGAATTACAAGGTTACAAGCGCCCCGGCTCCGAAGGAAAGGTTCGAAGCAATGAAGAATCTGAACTGGAAGCACAAAGTGATAGTTATAGAGCCCATTTTCAACTTTGACTCTGAGTTCATTAACTGGATAACGGATATCAGACCTGAAATGGTCTACATCGGGTATGATAACTACAACTGCAGGTTACCAGAGCCACCATTAAGCAAGACAATAATGTTAAAAGAGGCCTTACGGGCAGTGACTGATGTTGAGGCTAGGGCTCTGAGAAAAGCTTGGTTCGAAGGGTAATCTTAGGGCATTCGTCTAGATGCCTGTTCTCCGTGGACGCCCCAATTGCTCTTTGGCACTTCATGGATAACAATGGTCAGGATCTCAGGCTTTACACCTATGTCCTCGAAGGCCTTTGTTATGCCCTTTATGAGCTTCTCTTTCTGCTCATCTGTCCTTCCCGGCATCATTTGTATTGTGACAACTGGCATAAGTTTCACCTTAGGACAAAGTGAGCTTTGATTCTGTACTTATGTTTTTTGGCTTGAAGTAAACGTTACGATCCCTTGCTTGGACCTCTCTCATCTGCCAATGCGTTGACCGAAAAAGAAATAAAGACAGCAAAAGAGAGCTGAGCGATGAGCTTCTTGAATGGAGTCGCTGCTGAAATCTTCAACGCCCTGTACTATATTTTCCCAGCCTACTGCGCAAATGGCGCGCCAGTGTTGTTTGGAGGAGGACCTCCGATAGATGGAGGAAGAAGGTTTCTAGATGGGAAACCCATCTTCGGCGCTCACAAAACTTTCAAAGGCTTGTTCTTCGGCTTGGTGATCGGTACCTTCGTTGGATGGGTTCAGGAAGCTCTAGCGCCCAACGCTGGTCTTCCCCAAGGAAGCGTCGCTCTCGGCTTTGTTCTCTCGCTTGGGGCATTAGTGGGAGATTTAACCGGTTCCTTCATAAAAAGACGGCTAAACCTCAAGCCCGGCACGTCGCTGCCCATATCTGATCAGATCGACTTTGTCTTGGTCGCGTTGCTCTTTGGGCTGCTTTTGAAGCCGCCTACTCCAATGGCTGCATTCGTTATAATCGTCCTGACGGTTCCGATTCACATATTCGTTAACGTCATGGCTTACTTACTGAGGCTCAAGAAAACCCCTTGGTAGAAGGACTGTTACTGGCTCGCAGAAGGTTCCTGTGGCTGTACCTTTGCCTTTTCTCTGCGGATCACAACCTCAGCGCCCTTGATCAATCCGTAGGGTACCAGCTGGTAGGCATCGACCCAGCTGGCTTCATCTGTGAACGTAAAGGGACCTACCCAGTATGGGTCACCCGATTTGTGGTGAAGTGGACCGAAGGTGTTCCTCAGTGAGCTCACGACATCTATGCTCAGCTCATTCTCTCCGGTTTGGACGAGGTCTGTTACGTCTGCTTCAAGAGGTTGCCAACAAATAGGGACTAGTCCCTTGCCATTTATGTTAACTAAGAAGAGGGTGCCTTTTGCCTCAGGTAATCGTATCAAGACGCGCTCTCCTAGCTGCCTTTCTCGCAGGCTAAAGGTGGTTCTGTACTGCATTGTCCCACTGTAGAATGGGTATCCCTGCACTGCCCAGTCTCCGTCTCTTAGGACCGCGGGCTCGTCTGTGAGCACATATTCAGTTTCTGCGACCTTCTTGACTCCGAAGTCACCGACGAGATACATGTCCTCCAATGTGACGTCCATTCCGAAATTGCATGAGAGATCAACAATGTTTTCCCCAGGTCTCACATAGTTAGATATGTTGATCTTTCCAAATTGTTTGTCCCAGTGCCATTCCGTGACCTTGGTCGAGACTCGTTTGCCGTTGACCACCAACTTCCATATAGGAGACTTTTCGACGACTAGGAAGATTTGTTTGCCCCCTGCTTCTGACTTGAAGCTTGCACGAATTCGTATCTTAAGAGGCTTCGGCTTCACTTTCATTTCCATCAGAACCCAAGGCTGAATTCCCGTATACTTTTCAAGTCCAGCCCTTCTCCAAGCTTCGCGTCGAATCTTCCATATGGGAGTCTTCTCGTTCCACTTTCCTCTTCCAAACGAGTATTCGCAGGCGTCCAGTACAATTGAGTTGGGATGTAGACGTTTGAAACTCCACTCCTCTGGGAGCTTGACGGTCTCTTCCTCAAACTCTTTCTTTGGCAGCTGCTCCTCTGGCGCCGGAGGCTTCGAAGTGTCCAGTACAAAAGCGTGGCTCTCCGCTGGATTGAACACCGCTCGGATTAAAGTTTTTCCTTGGCGGGTGACGGCTTCAACCGGAGCGACCGAACCGTTAAGCATGTTCCACTCTGTGACTTCGCCCTTCTCTGAGAAGACGATGATGGCATCGTATT
>CAYURV010000193.1:0-2652 GCA_964447115.1 uncultured Candidatus Bathyarchaeia archaeon | reverse complement strand
GTGTCACCTATCTTCTTATGAAGACAGATTCCCGCTCCCTTGTCTTTCGGTGCACCAGCAAGCCTTGCCAATTCCACAAGTGACGCATTGTTTATCCAAAGAAGGAATCCCTTCTTTTCCGAACGAGTCGTGAAAGTCTGATCTCCGACATTTATGTCTTCGGGCTTAGTCTGTGGGTCTCCCCCTTGAGCTCCTATGATCTCTCGAAGCTTCCTTTCGGCCTTCCCAGATCTCAGGATCTGTAGCGCGGTCTCCTTCCCATTTTTCTTTCCAACCATCTCGAGCAGTATACCGGATATGTGTGTCGCCTTATCTATCAAGTCTGGTGCATCCTCTTTGCCCATCAGAATGCTTAGTGCTTCTTTAGCTTCTAGAGCGGGTCCAATCGTGCGTCCGATGGGTTGCTCGCCGTAAGTTATGGCACACTGCACTCTCATCTCAAGACGGTTGCCCAGCTCAATAAAGTCCTTTGCGAGTAAGTCGGCATCACCTATTGTCTTGACTTTTGTGCCTCTTCCTGTTGGGATGTCCACAACAAGTAGATTTGTGCCAACAGCCTTCTTCTTGCTCATGATCGAGGGTAGAAGAAGCGGATCAATCGAAAGCGGATTCTCAACTTTTACGAAAATGTCATCCGCAGGCGCCAGATACAGTGAACCACCCCAAATTATACACCCATCTGTCTTCTCAACGACATTACGCATCTCTTCAAGGTTCAAGCCCACGGGCATCAAGACTTCTGCTCTATCAGCAGTTCCAGCCGCGGATGTTATAGCTCTTGATGAGGATTTGGGGATTGTTAGTCCTGAAGCTGCAACTATTGGCACAATAAGAAGGGTCGTCTTGTCACCCGGGACGCCACCAATCGAATGCTTGTCGACGATCAACGGCCTGTTGATTTTTAGGGTGTTACCAGTCTCAACCATGGCGCGTGAGAGGCTTGTCGCCTCGTCCAGATCTAGACCAAACACATGGAGCGCAGTAACAAAAGAGGCGATTTCAACCTCACTCAGGTTCCCCTTGACTATGTCCCTTATTATGTCAAGGATCTCCTCGTATGTCAGTTTTCTTCTTGCCAACTTATTCCTGATATAATAAACAGAAGCGGGCAAAGGAGAGATATCTACGTCGACCTTTTGGCCCTCTTTCAGATCCAGACTATTTCTGACCTCATCATAAACGCCTATAGTTCCCTTTCCAATAAGTTTTGTCGCCGTATTCACGATTGCGACGACTTCCCTTTCATCACTCTTTATCCTAATCCTGTCTAAGCCTGAGACGCCAAGATCTTCAGCGTCTTCCTTGTTTAGAACCACGATAGATTTTCCGCCAGCTTCTAAACCTAAGAATCTTACGCTAAGACTCATCCAGTTACAGCCACCCTTTAGGACCATATCGCGTTCCAGTTAAAAATCGATGCCTACGCATTCGCCCTCTAACTTCTCTGGACACTGTATATTAATGTTCTTAACCAATAAAAGACCTCGAAAGTAGGAAATGTTTTGAACCCCTGGTCTAAAACTCGAAGACGCATAGGGTTTGTGCAGCTCATCCGAAAAATATAAAACGCGCTCGATTGAATAACTGATACCATGTTATTCCTAAATTTGGGTAGGTTATATTAAAAGAGGAAGAAACATGTCCGAAGTTGAGCATGTTTGGATTGCCAGAGACTATGTCAAGTGCAGTGGATGTAGAAGATGTGAGATTGTGTGTTCATTAAGCCATGAAGGCAAGATATGGCCCGAGGCTTCTAGGGTAAGGGTCTTTATGCTTGTTCCTGGTATCGAGGTGCCTCATCTGTGCGCACAATGCCACGATTATCCCTGTGTAGATGCCTGTCCAGTAGACGCGCTGTCTGTAAGCAAAGAGACAGAAGCAGTTCTAGTTGATAAAGAGAAATGTATAACCTGTGGGAAATGCATTGATGCCTGTCCGGGGAAAGTGCCGTTCATCCACCCAATTGAGAACTATGCCGTGATCTGTGACCTCTGCGGAGGGGAACCCAAATGCGTCAAAGCCTGCACAGAAGGCGGATGGAATGCCTTGCAGACTCTCAAAAGGGAAGAAACCCATTCATTTAAGCTATACGCCAGAAGGCCTGAAGAGTTAACTCGCGACGTCATCGTCCAGCTTTATGGTGATGAATGGAAGGAGGCGGTCTAGAATGCTAGGGTATGCTGGAAAATTCCTTGAAGTAGACCTGTCATCCGGAAACATCAAGGAAGTCAGATTCAGCGAAGAAATCCTTAGACAGTATATGGGTGGCAGAGCATTAGCTGTGAAGATTCTTTGGGACAGATTAGGAAAGCGATGGGAGAATATCGATCCTCTGGGACCTGAGAACTTGCTCCTTCTATTAACTGGTCCCTTGACAGGGTTTGCACCTGGCGGAAGGCTTTGTGCCTCAGGTAAATCCCCTCTGAGCAATGGCATCGTGGGGTCGACGGTTGCTGGTGAATTCCCAATCGAGCTGAGATGTGCTGGGTACGACGGCTTAATATTCACCGGGAAGGCCGAGAGACCAGTGTACCTTTTCATCAAAGACTCTGATGTTGAGATTAAGGATGCAAGCCATGTATGGGGAAAGGATGCAAAGGAGACATTAAGGATTCTAGTGAAGGAAAGCAGGAGTGAGTTGGAGAGCCGTTA
>CAYURV010000192.1:0-2681 GCA_964447115.1 uncultured Candidatus Bathyarchaeia archaeon | reverse complement strand
GGGGACTTCCAGCCACACGTTGCCTTTCATTGCGGACTGCTGTGCTATTAAGCCTGGAAGCGTGATGTCGGCTGCTCTGACAGCATCTATCGGTGGCTTCGTGTCGTTGACGATGGAGTTCACGAAATCGTTGGTCAAGTAGTATTCGCTAGTGCCGTGACCGCCTTTCTTCGCATCTTCAGGTGCGTTAGGGTCTGAGAAGTGCCAGTCCATCTCTCTGGCCACTTTGTCCTCTCCTTCAATGAATAATATGCCTCTGGAGATGTCCTGTCCATAGGGATGGAGGACGCGTCCGTTCTCCACGCAGCCGTTCGTCCCGTAGAGACTGTAGAAGACGACTGGCGGTTCTCTTAGCGCCACTTGGCTTCTTAGCATTTTCAGAGTTGCGCCCTTCTCCGTCTCGAAGATTCCTACTTGCATGTCGATAGCTCCGAGACCTACATCAGTCACCATGGTGATTGCCTTGCCAGATGCGGTAGCCCGTACGATGCGGTCGTCTGTCAGCATCAGTAATGGACCTAGACAGTGCGAACAGTAATGGATTGGCGGTCGACTTGCTCTCCATAGTAGTTTGCCTGTGGTTGGATCCTTCAGCAGACGTCTGATTTCGTGTACGTATTCGGCTTCGGCGTAGAAGATTCTGCCAAGTTTTCCCTCCTGGATCATCTTCTTCCATTCTTGAATGAAGTGGAAGTAGTAGTAGTTTTCAGCCATCATATACTTCTTCCCAGTCTTCTTGACCGTTCTGACGATGTTCTTGCAACCCTCGATAGTGTCAGCCATCGTGACCTCCGACAAGACATGTTTCCCACTTTCCAAGGCTTTGACCACTTGCTCCGCATGAACAGGCATCGGTGTCCCTATCATCACAATGTCCAAGTCTGCCTTGACGAAGTCGTCGTAGTTCTCAAATCGCTGGGAACTTTTCAGACCGAAGGTTTCTCCCATCTTCTGCGCTGCTTCTGGGTTTATGTCGCATACAGCGGCAACTTCTGTCTTGGGATGGTTTCTGAACTGAGAGCCATAGCCACCCCCTCTTCCAACACCGACAAGTCCTACTTTCAGCTTCTTCATCTCTTGTTTCCCTCGTTCTCAGAACCAAGGAAGATACCAGAATATATGTCTTCACTTCATTCATCGTTCCTGGATACAGGCGTATGCAGAGCAACTATGCAGGCGCTCTGTTTAACCCATCCAAAGCTTAAGTTCTAAGCTTCATGTTGTTGTTACACCCTCCCGGAGAAAACCAGCAATTGTTTAACCCATCCGAAGCTCTGAACTTCCGTGTTTCCAGTCAGCGAACGTTATGCATCTACAAACCTAACGACACTTTGTCAAGTTGCATATTAATTGGGTATAGTTGTACGCGTTCATTAGGTTTCGATGCACCGTGGCATCATCATGGGTATTTGAAGGATCATAGGAGGAGCTAGCTAGCTCATACGGTTAAGCAAGGTTGGTCAGAAATTCTTAGACTTCCTAGACGAGTTGTAACCTACATAACATTAACCGAGAAAAACATGGAAGAAATAGGGATGGTACTAGAAGTTGAGTATCAAGATCGTTACTACCAGCGGAGATCAAGAACATGACAAATTCAATAATTAACCTATTCAACTGTTTTGAAATACTAGGGACTTAAAACCCTTTCTTCTTTATTATCATGATAGCTTGACTTGTTCTCTAATCATTAACTATTGATGATTCTACTAGTAAATTTATGTCAGAATCCCGGCTGGAGCACCAAGGTTGTTGTAGTTTTCTTAATCATTTAACATCACTTTATGTTATTTTATGTCTTCTCGATCTTGGTCTTCTCGCCAATTGTTGTAAGCAAGTCTTCCAAGTTTAGTCCATAAGTCGTCTTCCGATCTTCTACGGAATTTCAAATATATTTCCCCGTTCTCTTGCTGAGTCCAAAAGGTTTGATGCCTCAAAGATAGCGTAAGAAGCTAATCCGGCATCTCAAGGTGAAGTTGTGTTTTTAAGAGCCTGTAACGGTTTCTCACAGTGACCTCTGTGACACCGGCAGCTTCAGCAACGTCCTTCTGAGTCTTCTTCTCACCGGACATTTCACCTGACCAGTACAATGCAGCTGCAGCCAACCCGACAGGGTCCTTTCCAGCCGAAACATGCTTATTTCTTGCTTCTTGAAGAATTTTAACGGCAAGTCTTCGGGTTTGTCCTGAGAAGTCGGATCTTTCGGCAATCTTTGACAGGTGAGTCACGGGATCCGCTATTGGCATATGAACGTTGAGTTGACGAAGCAAGAGCCTGTAATTTCTGGCCACATCATCTCTGCCGACAAGACTTGCTTTAGAGATCTCACGGAGGTTTCTGGGCGTACCTGTAGCTCTACAAGCAACATATAAAGAGGCAGCTACAATGCCAGCGATGGATCTTCCACGTACTAGGCTTTTATCTAACGCCTTACGGTAGATCACGGCTGCCTTCTCCTTTACAGGCGCCGGAACAGAAACCTTATCAGATAGACGGTCAAGCTCCGCCATGGCCTGAGCTAGATTCCTGTCGATGGATGAGCCGACGCGAGTCCTATATTGCCACCTTCTCAACCGCCACATTTGAATTCTAGTTGAGAGTGGTAACTCTCGGCCAAGAGCATCACGATTGATGCGGCTTATAGAAGTGGATAAACCTTTATCATGAAAGGAGTAGGAGGT
>CAYURV010000191.1:0-2687 GCA_964447115.1 uncultured Candidatus Bathyarchaeia archaeon | reverse complement strand
AACAAAAGGTCATAGAGATCGCCAAAGTGTTCAATTGGAAAATCAGGACGGTGAGTGAGCAGGTTGGCGCCAGGCGCTATGATTTTGCTCTTTTTTTCGGAGACTTTCTTAGAAACACAGGGTCTCTTCGCGAGAAAGAGTGGAAACTTGTCAACAAACTTATGCTAAAGGGTGAAGTCTATCTGACGCGAAGTGAAGTCAGTCGTCTTCTCCAAGAAGAGATTCGTCGTCACATTGAGGGGAAACTTGACGTTGATGTTCGACATATGCTTTCAGACAGTATTCTCGAAAGGGTTGATGACCTAAAGAGGAAATATGCAAGGCAGATAGGCGAGGCTACTTCTAGAAGGTTTCTTGGAAAGGTAGTTGATGAGGCTTACCCTCCCTGCGTGAGACAGCTCTACGATGCGGCGAAATCAGGCAGCCATATCGCACATGTTGGACGCTTCACTTTGACATCGTTTCTCATAAGCATAGGCATGAAACCTGCTGAAGTGGTGAATCTTTTCCGCTCTTCATCAGACTTCAACGAGAGGATGACCCGTTACCAAGTTGAACATATTGCTGGCGACAGGGGCTCGAGAACAAAGTACAGGCCACCGAGGTGTGAAACTTTGAAGACTCATGGCTTGTGTCCAGGACCAGACGAGTTGTGTAGAAGGATTAGATCCCCTTGGGGCTACTACCTCAGGAAGACGGGAACGCTTAAGAAGGAAGTTCCAGCTAGTTAATTGAGAGGATGGAAACCCAGGTTTTTATACGAGGAAAATTCGCTGAGTTTTATCAAGAAAACGCGGCAAATATTGAGGTGCCACCATCGATTGAGCAGCGGGAATTCGGCTTCCTTATTTTTAAGGAAAATGTCATGGTCAGGCATAAAGGGTTCGCCACACGGGAAGAACTCGTATCCTTTATAAAAGAGACTGTCCCAGCCCATGCATACTATTCAACCGCTTACTATGAGATGCCTGAGGGGAAGATGGAGGAGAAAGGGTGGTCAGGTGCCGACATCTACTTTGACATCGATGCAGACCACATCCCAACGAGCTGCAATAAGATTCATGACACATGGACCTGCAAGAACAACAGCTGCAGCTTTGAAGGCAGAGGCATTGCGCCTGAGCAGTGCCCAGTGTGCGGTGGCAGAAGTTTTGATGAAAGAACGTGGCCTTGTGAAGTCTGCCTTGAAGCTGCCAAACTAGAGATGACGAAGCTTGTGGGCATTCTGACTGAAGAGTTCGGCTTCTCATCAGCCGAAGTGAAGGTCTCCTTCAGTGGGCACCGCGGTTACCATGTTCAAGTTGAGAACGAAGCTGTACGTACGTTGGATTCTGTTGCCCGCAAGGAAATCGTTGACTACGTCACCGGAGTCGGGTTGGAGACCACATTCCACGGGGTCGAAGAAACTAGGTCAAAAAGACCGCGAATAGTATCTGGTCCGGGTTTGGGTGAGTTTGGTTGGCGGGGTCGCATCGTAAGAGGATTGCATGAGTTCCTTTCAACTGTCATTAAAGAGGAATTAGAAATCACAGGCTTGAATAAGAAAGCGATAGATAGGATTATTGAAAATAGGGACGTCATCTGTCGGAGCTGGGAAAAAGGTGGACCGTGGGGGTTGATTCCAAGTTTAGGAGTAGACGAATGGAAAACCATCATCAAGAAAGGCTTAGAGAGCCAGTCGGTCAAGGTGGACACGGTGGTGACGACGGACATCCACAGGCTGATACGTTTGCCTAACAGCCTCCACGGAAAGACTGGTTTACTCAAAGTTTCGTTCTTGGCTGATGAAGCCGAGAAGTTCGACCCACTCAAAAGCGGCGTAGCTTTCAAAAAGGGTGAAGCTACAATATACGTGGATGTAGCTCCGGAGTTCAGATTAGGGGACAGAAGATTCGGTCCCTTCAAGAAGCAGAGGGTTGAGTTGCCTATGGCCGCCGCCCTCTTCCTCCTGTGTAAAGACGCGGCGAAGGTGGTGGACTAACCTTGTATGATGAACTTTTCGAAGCTTGGAGGAAAGAGAAGGAGAACGCTGACATTCAGCCACTTTCAAAAGGGTTCTACGCAAGACTGGCGGAATACGTGAAGCGGATCCGCGAAGAGAAGCGGATGATGGACGAAAGGACTGTCAAAGGTAGACTTCTCCAGAGGGAAGAGGAAAATGTCAGAAGCATGCTTGAGGAGCTCGTTCACACGCGCTATGAGAAGATGATGCACATCGTTACAGAAGGAGAGATCGTGCCCACTGCATCGTTGGAAGAAGAGGAAGAGAACCTCTACAAAAAAGCCACCTTTCAAGCCGATTCCTTCCAAGCGCTCATAAAAGACTTGTTACAAGGTCGACTTCCAAAAGAGAAGAAAATAGGGCCTAATGGACTTATGGTTGTTAGAATCCTCCGGGAGATACCAGAGATAATGGGCGTAGACATGAAGACCTACGGGCCCTTCAAACCAGAAGACATAGCAACCCTTCCAAAAGAGAACGCTAAGACCCTGATCAAGCAAGGAGCAGCTGCAGAAGTAGAAGCCCAGTAGGCGCTTTTTCTCAACGATAAGAGCCACGGTTAGATTGAAGCAAGAGGGCAGCTCAAGTTAAAATCTACCGCACATATGCGTGTATAGAATGACTCTTCCAAGACCTTTTCGATCGGTTGGATCGTCAAGAGCAGCGGCGAGGATAGGAGGAGAGG
>CAYURV010000190.1:0-2689 GCA_964447115.1 uncultured Candidatus Bathyarchaeia archaeon | reverse complement strand
AGGGAACATTTGAAGCATGAGAGGAGGCTGTCGCTAAAGGATGCTGAACTCTTGAAGGTTGGCCGCCACTTCAGGATCGGTAAGGACAAAGTCATTGTTGGAAGGAACGAGGAAGAGAATCGACGGCTTCTGTCAATTGCAGAAAAGAATGGTCTGGCATGCATGGAAGTCATAGGTTACATGGGCCCTTTGACGCTTATTGCTGGGAGAGCTGATCCTGAGACTTTGGAAAAAGCTGCCGCCATAACTGCACGATACTCAGACTCCCCGAAGACAGCAACCGCAAAAGTAAGATGCACCAGAAAGCAAAAAGAGAGAATTCTTGAGGTCGTATCCATTGAGGACGAGGAAGCAAGACGTTTCAGCGTCTAGGATTGCAGCGCTTCAATCCTTATAAGGAATTTGGCGAACCATTATCTCGTGTCCTTGAGAACAGGATTGGTGGATTACCACGTTCATTCAACTCAATCTTACGACGGTAGGTCCTCAATGTTCGAAATATGCCAGAAAGCTGTGGAACTTGGAATCGCTGAGATTGGGTTTTCGGAGCATGTGGATTTCGATCCGGTTGATTGGGGGTTCGGGTTCTTTGACTACACTAGATACTCGTCTGAGATAGAAAGGACCCGCGAGTTCTTCAAGGACAGGCTGGTCATCCGCAAGGGCATCGAGATAGATTATCAGCAGTCTTTCGAGGAGAAAATTAAGACGTGGCTTCGAGAAAAGCAGTTTGATTTCACAATTGGCTCGGTGCACTACCTAAATCATGTTATCATAAGTCGTCAAACAGCAGAAGAAGAGAATCTTGAGGAGAGGTACAATACCTATCTTGAGGAAGTGTCTAAGTCTATAGAAAGCGGTCTTTTCGATGTTGTGGGGCACTTTGATCTTTTGGGAAGATACATCGGCAATGGGGTAAGTGAATTGGAAGACTTCTGCTGTAAGAAGAAGAAAATGATTTTGAGAAGAATTAGGGAAAAGAAGATTTTTCTGGAAGTGAACACGAAAGCGTTGAGAGAAGGATATGGCGACACAATACCAAGCAGGAGAATCATTGATCAATACATAGAAGACGGTGGCAAACTAATATCGTTAGGGTCAGATGCTCATTCAGCGAAGGAGATAGGAAGTGGCATAAAAGGGGTACTAGACTATTTGTCACAACACACCGAAGGGCAGGTTGAACTGCTCTTTGAACGAAAAGATGACTCATAAAAAAAGGGTTACTGGACGAAGTCCCAGTTTCCCCTTCCCATGCTTACTTCTTTATGTACTCTCGAAACTTCTTTCCACAGCACTCGTAAAGCTTAATGTGGACCTTAGGATTGACCTTGGGAAGGTCCCATTCCTTAATGGGTTTAACCACGTTCTTTCCGCATTGTGGGCACTTCATTTTGGTCGATTCTCCACAACTCGTTATGACCTATGTTCTTCTTATGTCTTTCCATAGCACCTCAGAAATGGGAATTCTTTTGGGCGACTTGAAAGCATACCCTATAGAAGCCGATTCGTCATTTGATAACATTCGCTGACTCGTTGAGAATAGAAACGAACTGGCTGTACATCCCAGTGATCTCATTCAGCCTCCCGTTTCAGCAATCTTAAACGATCATGCTTACATGCCTCACCTGACTCGTAGGGAAAAACTTCTTCTGTATGCTTAGGGATCAGCAATGAGATTATATGACATAGGCAGCCATTCTGAGAGATCACACCGAAATCCTCACCCGACACTGTCTCAAGATCACCGGGCTTTACATCTGCCAAAAGAAACTCTTTGTTATCGATGCACAGATAGAAAAAAGGAGAGTTAACATCGACATTCTCGACTTTACACATGTAGTTGAGTTCACGAGCCAAGGGTCGGTTGTTCGAATTTATCGGCGTTCCTATCCAAACTTTCACACCGCTGTCTACAATCTTGTCCAACAACTTACCAACAGTCTTGTAGAATAATACGAAGCCATCTTCCATTGTCACAATCGTGACTTTCTTCTGGGCTCGCGACAGCATTTCCCTCATTTTCTTGAGTATAGCAGCCCGGCCTCGTAGAATCCAGATTTCCTCCTTCTGAGGTATAGCCGGCGACCGCATCTTCTTATAGGCCTGTTCAAGGAGAGAGATGGCTTCACGGGACACCATCAACGAAGTTACTCTGCTAGAGGTTTCTCCATCAAGATGTAGTAGGTAGGCTTCGAAGCCCTGTGCGGGCGACACGGGGGCGAACTTTCGAGGCACTTCGGGCAGTTCAAGTACTAGACCCCTCTCCATCAACTTCTTCAAGGTAGCGTAGACTTTAGTTCTAGGCACCCCGCATCTTATGCTCAGTTTTCTACCTTCAGATGCGCCTTCTGCGACCAGAGAGACGTAAACCCTCGCCTCATACTCCGACAGTCCGAGGAAGTTTAGGGCTTTGACGGTCTCTGTAAAATCCATTCTTGTCCCTCGTTGCCGAAGGCGAGACGGGTGTTCAGTTCAAGATAGACTCTTGATTTTTTATAACAATTATGGATCACAATTATGATATTCGTCATACTCTTCCAAAAATGGTTTGAGAAAAGTCAACTAACATAACTCAATACGTAACACCCAAACACTACGAAGAGGACCAATACTTCACCTGTAAACGTTCCGTGTTTGGAGCCCCGGGCGGGATTTGAACCCGCGATCCACGGCTTTCTCTCATCCA
>CAYURV010000189.1:0-2706 GCA_964447115.1 uncultured Candidatus Bathyarchaeia archaeon | reverse complement strand
GCCTACTATCGGCTGGTGAACGAGCTTAAGCAAAGAAATGTGTCTTTCCTTAGCCTGATTCCCGGCGAGTCTATCCCGCCTTCAATAAAAGTTGTCATAACGACGGACGGCGAGAAAGTTCTGGTCGACTATCCAACCATTCTGGTCTACGATGCTGAAGCCGACCCGTCCCCTACGATAAACGAGGCCATACGCTTAGCCCAAAGCAAAGAAATATATGGAGAAGTATCAATCGGTGTTGACCCTGGTAAAACCTTCGGCATCGCGGTTTTGGGCGACGGAAAGATCATAAAGAAAGAGGAGGGGCTGACCCTTGAAATGGCAGTTGATACCATTCTGACTGAACTCAAGCAGAACCCTGCCAAAGCCCAAAAAGTTAAGATTGGGACCGGAATTCCTGAATTGGCCGAGGAGGTCGCAAGTCGATTAAAAATTGCCTTGCCGGAGAACGCGAGGATAGAGATGGTGAGCGAGGCTGGCACCAGCACTTTTAGGGGTAAAGGTTTCCGAAAGAAGATGAGCGATGCAGACTCAGCTACATACATAGCCATAAAGAACAGCAACCTACGGTCTAGAAGGAAAGCCACATGATTCAGATGGTTGAAAAAGACAGGACGCTACTCGTCGACGGACCAGCGCGGGTCCATCTGCTTTCTGGAAAAGCATCAGTTCTGGGGGCATTGATAGAGACCGGGGAAGAGATCATAGTCCGCAAGGGAAAACGATTGCCCTTAGAGCCTTTGTGTGTGTCCAGGGTCGAACTGACCTTAGGCGATTCAGCCTCATACACCGAAAAAGAAGGGAGTTCAATCCCTCTTTCCTGGAGAAACGCTGTGAACCACATTTTGTCTGAGAAGGGCCCGAAAACTGTTCTCATATTGGGCGGAGTAGACTCAGGGAAGACGAGCTTCTGTACCTACCTAGCTAACCTCGCTCTAAATGCCAAATATAGGGTTGCCATGATCGACGGAGACCCAGGTCAATCGGATATAGGTCCCCCAGGAACCATAAGCCTCAGTCTTGTCAAGCAACCGATCATTAACCTTTTCAGATCAAAACCGGAAATGCTGGTTTTCATAGGGGTGACAAGCCCAAGCAAGGAGATCGGGGCAATTCTTGAAGCTTTAGGAACCCTGAAGGACGAAGCATCAAAGAAGGGTGCGAATCTTCTAATCATAAATACTGATGGCTGGGTTGAGGGAGAAGGAGCCGTAGACTACAAGGTCCGTTTGGTGAAGACGATTGCTCCCAATATTGTAGTGGCAATCCAAAATGAGAATGAACTTGCCTCAATACTTAGCGAACTGAGCGGCGTAGAGGCTCATACAGTCGATTCGCCTAAAGAAGTCAAGAAACGGGATCGGGAAACCAGAAAGCTTCTCCGCGAATCAGCTTATAAGAAGCACCTCAGAGAGGCGAAAGTTCGATCCTTCCCATCTAGCTGGATAGAAATAGATGGGGACTTGACACTAGGCACTGAGAACAGGCCTGAGCTGAAAAGTAGAATTGAGGAGATCATCGGCACGGAGGTCTTACACTGCGAAGAAACCTCCAATTATATTCTCTTCTTCTTGGGAAGACAAACTAGACTCAGGGAAGAAGAGTTAATGAAGCTTGAGGCGGAATTGGGAAAAAAGGCGGTCAGCCTTCATGAGGGAGAAGAGGAGGGCATACTGGTAGCTATGGAAAACGCGGACGGAAAAGTATTGGGAATCGGAACCATACACAGCGTTGACTATGAGAAGAGAACAATAAGAATATGTACTCCGGTACAAGAGGCCGTCTCTAAGATAAGGGTTGGCCGCATAAAACTGGACAGGGAAGGAAACGAGATAGGTTGGATGCTGGAGTCCCTCTAAGCCTTCGCAGAGGGACACAGCCCCACGACTGGACATATGGCATGCAAGGGCTTTATGGCTTTACAGTATTTCCGTCCCAATGCGATAAACAACATGTGAACTTCAAAGTACTCTTTGGAGTTATACATCTCCTGCAGACTTTTCCTGGTCTCTTCGTAGCTCGCTTTTGAAGGAACCAAGCCAAGCCTTTTTGAAACCCTATCAACATGAGTGTCCACGGGTAGAACTGGCCTTTTGCCACAGAAAAGAAGGACGATGTCGGCGGTTTTCGGTCCAACTCCCGGTAGGCTCATGAGCTTTTCTCTTGATTCATCTAGAGGCAAGGAATATACGAAGTCAAGCGAACCATTGAACCTTTCTAAAATAAGGCTTGAGACTTTCTTGATGACCCTAGATTTGTTTCGGTAGAGACCGGCCACTTTCAAGGCTTCCTCAATTTCCTCCACATCAGCCTTTGCCAAGGCTCCTAGAGTTATGGACAGCCTGGCAGACAAGTTCTGATATGCCCTTCTCGTGTTTATCTCAGCTGTTGATTGGCTTATAATGGTCCTAATAAGGACCTTGAAGGGGTCAGTTTCGATGCTTGAAAGCTGTGGAACTGCGAGGTTTTCTTTCAGCTTCCCGAGTATCCTTCTCGCTCTTTCAGTCTCTTCATTCTGCATTGGGAAGTCCCATTATGAATCCAGTAACTTCTTATCCTATGTGCCAGCAAATACTTTTTCACAAATGCTGGTTATATCAGCCGGCTGTGCACAAACCAAACGTACAAGCTGTATTTTATAGTTAGCACTGTCTAATTAATATCGATGAGCTCTAGGGGTAAGATTCATGAGTCTCAAAGTGGCTG
>CAYURV010000188.1:0-2717 GCA_964447115.1 uncultured Candidatus Bathyarchaeia archaeon | reverse complement strand
ATGTTCCAGAATGCTTCGACAAACTTGGCTCTTTCGTTCTTATAGTCGATATAGTATGCATGCTCGAAGACATCGAGAACCATTAGGATCGCAAACGTGGGGTAGACGTTAGTGTTGTGCTTCTCTATTTGCATCACTATTGGTCTTTTAGTCTGTCTGCACAAGGTCAATGCTGCCCATCCCGAGCCTTCTACACTGACGGCGGCTTGAGAGAACTCTTTCCTGAATCTCTCGAAACTCCCGAACTCTTGCCCCAAAGCGTCACCCAAGACACCGCCCGGCTTTCCTCCTCCCCGACCTGTTGGCGCCAAATTCTCCCAGAACAATGAATGTAGCAAATGTCCGCCTATATTGAAGGAGAGTTCCTTTAGCGTGGACTTCATGTCTATGTCTGCGTTTTCCTTCCGTGCCTTATCGAGCTTCTGAAGAATCGCGTCAGCACCGTTGACGTATGCTTGATGATGCTTTGCATGATGTATCCTCAACTGCTCTTCAGACATATGTGGCACTAAATCTTTGTAATCATACGGCAGTTTTGGCAGAACGTAGAACTTATTCTCCGTATTGACCACCTCGGATATCTAACTGACAAGAGTCTTATATTACCGTTTCCAGTTGTCCCGGTTTCCTCTCTTTTCTCATAATAAACGCTGGTTGAATTTGCCTCGACACCCATTATCATACAAGCAGTGGCGGCTCGTAAGAGGGGTGTTTAAACATTCTTTGCCTGTGATATTGCGCAATCCTTAAAGGTCGGTAAGAAGACATCTGCTCCAACCGGTCACGCCGTCTTATAATGGAAGGAGCATGGAATGGAAGAAGATAGTGTAGTCGACATAATAGAGAAAGCAAGCCGGAGCGTCGTCAACATAAACACGCTGAAAGTTTTCCACGATGCTTTCTATCAGGTTGTTCCGGTTAAAGGCATGGGCTCAGGCTTCATAGTTGATGATAGGGGCTATATTCTAACCAACAACCATGTCGTAGAGAAAGCAGAAAGAATCGCAGTAACGTTAGCTGATGGCCGCGTGTTTGAGGGAAAACTGGTGGGAACATGTAGAAGTGTTGACGTTGCCGTCATCAAGATCGATGGTGACAACTTGACACCGGTCGAACTCGGAGACTCAGACAAGCTCCGGGTTGGACAGAGAGTGTTTGCTATTGGCAATCCTTTTGGTTTAGCTGGCGGACCAACTGTCACTTCGGGGGTCGTCAGCGCATTGAATAGAACTATTGAGTCGAGAGAAGGAGTCTTCAAGGATTTGGTTCAGACCGATGCAGCTATCAATCCTGGCAACAGTGGTGGTCCGCTTGTAAATACGGAGGGAAAGGTTATTGCGATCAATACGGCCATTATCCCTTTCGCTCAGGGCATAGGTTTCGCGATACCAGTAAACGCAGCCAAGGCTTGCTCAAATGATATCATACTTCACGGCGCCACTATCAGACCATGGTTGGGAATAACTGGGTTGAACATAACAAGAGAGATAGCGGCCCACTACGACCTACCCGTTGAGAGAGGCATACTCGTGGCAAATATAGAGTCAGAAAGCCCCGCGGACAAAGCTGGAGTTACCCGAGGCGACATCATCTTAGAGTTCGATGGCAAAAGGCTAGACCGCGTGGAAGACTTACAGAGCATCCTGACGGAAAGGAAGCCTGGCGACAGGGCTGAATTGACTGTATTGAGGGGCACGAGAAAAGGACGACTAGAATTAACACTGGAAAGGATGCCGTAGAACACACCGCAGGAAAGCCTTCCTTAGAAACCACCAGTTGATGTCTGAGTCTTATTGAAAAGGCCTCTGCAAAAGAATTTCATTTATAATGAGAAGTCCTTACACAATACGCTAATCGAACTCGAAGCCCAAGTATCTGCTGAGATTTTTATATCTATTTCTGACCGTAACCTCTGTGACGCCAGCTGCCTCCGCAATCTCTTTTTGAGTTTTTCTGGCTCCTGCTTGCATGGAAGCTATGTATAGTGCTGCCGCAGCCAAACCCGTGGGGTCCTTTCCAGTCCCAATGCCTTTCGCCTTCACCTGTTGCAGGACTTTGAGAGCTTCACCTAGAATCTGACCAGACAGACCGGCTTTCCCAGCGATCTTTGTCAAATATGAAGCGGGATCTGATATAGGCATGCGGATTTCCAGTTCGCGGATTATGAGCCTGTAGTCTCTGGACAATTCCTTTCTACTCGCTAGGCTCTTTTTGGAGATCTCCCTCAGGTCTCTCGGCGTCCCCGTTGATCTACATGCTGCATATAAGGAGGCTGAGACAATACCGGCTATCGATCTCCCACGAACCAATCCCTTTTCTAAGGCTTTACGGTAAATTACAGCAGCCTTCTCTTTTACCGGCTCCGGAATGGAGAGTTTGCCAGATAAGCGGTCTAACTCTGTCATGGCTTGCGCAAGGTTTCTGTCGATAGACTTGTGAGCACCTGACCTTATCTGCCACCTTCTCAAACGCCACATCCGCAGCCTAGTTTTGAGCGGTAGCTTTCGGCCGTGAGCATCTCGACTGATTTGGCTTATTGTTGTAGACAGTCCTTTGTCGTGAATATAATAAGATGATGGCATCCCAACGCGAACTCTGGACTCCGTCTCTTCCTTTGTAAAGGCACGCCATTCTGGGCTCTCATCTATCCCCGTATCTCCTATGACTAGACCGCAATCACTGCAGATGATTTCTGCTGAATCGTAATCATAGATTAG
>CAYURV010000187.1:0-2733 GCA_964447115.1 uncultured Candidatus Bathyarchaeia archaeon | reverse complement strand
TTTCTCTCAAGGCATGTTTATTATTGGCGAACGCAAGGATTCGCATGAATCCATACAAGAGCTGAGAAGATATGCGGATTGGCTGGATCCGGACATAGCTATATTTGCGATATTGACGCCTCTTCCGGGAACAGAAATCTATGAACTTGCTAGACGTAACGGTTGGATTGAGGATACGAACTGGAGTGACTATGACATGGTCCACGCAATCATGCCGACAGAACATCTAACTCGGAAAGAGGTACAAGCGGAGCTCTACGAATGCTACCGATCGTTCTATGGCAACTGGAGAAGACGGTACCAAGGATTCTTCTCACACAATGTGATCAAGAGACGGACCTACCAGTTCCTGGCACGTGAAGCCATTCTAACAACCTTAAGGAGCCTATTCTGAACTGCAGAAGGAGGACTGTCGGCTACTCAAGGTGGATAGATTATGGTCGGAAATCCTGTCAAACATGGATCAAATAAGCTGTCGCAACCCTATGACTTTCGGGTATTCTCTGCTACCGTGCGGGATGGGACTAATGTTTCAATCTTTCGGAATGGCCTTTCTCATCCCCGTGATAGTCTTCACTTTTATGATCGTCTGGTTAAAGCTTTGGGAAGAACCAGATCTAGTGAACGGGTTCGGGGAAACTTATATGGAGTATAAGCTTACAATTCCTTTTCTAATTCCTCGCAACAAACCGTCAGTACTAGAATTTCTAAGCTCGATGCTCAGATTTCAACAAGACGCAGAGGTCAAAAGGATGACTCGTTACAAATTAGTGTCCATCGCCTATCTTGGCGTCTCATTACTTGGTCTATGCCTTCTGGCAGTGTTAGTGTCTAGTACTCCTATATCTTCGTCAAACTTAACCTTCCGGACACACCTAACTTTCTCTTGCTTTGGAGCAATCTGCATCCTAGGTATAATAGCAGGAATTTATCCTTCAAAATGCTCTTCGGTAAGGCATTTCCGTAGCATAAAAAAGAATGTTTCTCAGATTGACCGTGAAGACAGCGATAAAAAAGCCGTAGTTCTCAGCGGTCATCATCCTACTTGCGAAACCTTCTCTTCGCACGTCATCCTATTCAGAGGCAAGACCTATTGCGCAGGCTGTACAGGACTGGTTGCAGGCGCGATCGCATCTCTTTTTGGAATTCTACTATATTTTCTCGTTGGCTTGAATATCACTGAATCAGGGAAGTTTATTTTTTACATGGGTTTTGTCGGGGTTGCTTGCGGTTTGCTACAATATGAACTGCCCGTGAACAAGGGCATTGTTCATTTTCTGCTGAACATCATTTTTGTCTTAGGAGCTTTTTTCCTGCTAATCTCAGTCAGTGAAGCAAATAGTGTTGGCTTGGATCTTTACTTCTTGGCTTTGACTGTTTATTGGATAGTCACGAGGATAATAATGTCTCGACTCGAACACCTTAGGATGTGTGCTACTTGCGGTTTGATATCGTGCAGTTATTCCTATCGCTAAAACGGTGTGTTATTTGGGTTTGCGGCTAAGCCCATAGATTGCACCTGCGACGATTAGGATTCCAATGATTATCACTGCGAAGGGCCAGACCATTTGCCAAACATCTTGCCCAAATAGTGTGGTGAACCCTATGATGACTATGAAGAGACCGAAGACTATTCCCGCGATTGCCTCGCCGTGTGGAAGCCCGAAACACTCTTCTTTCTCGCGGCCTCGAGGCCCAAAACAATCATCCCCTCTTTTCTCTTTCTGCTCTTTAGGATAGAGGCTGACCCCGCAGTCAACGCAGAACCTTGCGTCATCTGGGTTCTGCTTGCCACATTTTGGACAGAAAACCATCGTAAACACCTGCCATGAGATAGTTGATTCATGTTTTTAAGACTTTGCCAGTTGGCTTTCAAGCCTCATAAGTTCGAGTGTTGAGTGGAGCTTCTCCGGTGCACTGAACAGATGCCCTGGCTGGTGAAGTAAAAGAAAAATCCCACTTAGCTATGCAAGTTCTTTGTTTAGGTCAGTTTATGCGGCACTTCACATTCCTAGATACTCTAAGGAACCCACACCTTACTCAACGAATGGTTGCATGATCCATCGGTTAGTCGAATTCGGACTCGGTTTCTTCTTCCCTCTTCGAACCCATGCCCTTTTCTTCTTTGGGTTTCGTGGCAGCAATCACATCGTCGATTCTTAGGATCATCGATGCAGCTTCAGTGGCTGATTTTATGGCGTGTTCCTTTACGCTTACAGGTTCGATAACGCCTTTCTCTGCCATATCGGCGATCTTTCCTGTGAAAACGTCGACGCCCATCGTACGGCCCTTGACGTTCTCATGTGCAGACCGGAGTTCCACCATAATGTCAATTGGCTCTAGACCCGCATTTTCAGCCAACGTTTTGGGAATAGCCTCTAAAGCCTCCGCAAAGGCTTCAACTGCAAGTTGCTCTCTCCCACCGATCTTTGCTGCATACTCGCGTAATTCCCTTGCCGCTTCTGCTTCTGCTGCTCCACCACCGGCGACAACCTTGTTCTTTCGAACTACGTCGGCGACAACTGATAAAGCGTCGTGCATGGCGCGTTCAGCTTCATCAACCATTCTCTCCAAGCCTGCACGGATCAGCACTGAGACGGATCTCGGGTCTTTACATCTCTCAATGAAGACCATCTTGTCATCGCCGATTTTTCTCTCTTCGCAGAGCCCCGCATACCCTAGGTCTCCTGGCTTCAAATCGTCAAGATTCGTGACAATCTTACCACCTGTAGC
>CAYURV010000186.1:0-2751 GCA_964447115.1 uncultured Candidatus Bathyarchaeia archaeon | reverse complement strand
TCCGCCCTGAGGTGAGGTTGGATCTCTTCGATGACTTTCTCAACTTCAGCCTTCAATCTCTAAGCACTCCCATAACTATGTTATAGGATGGTTCCCAAAATATAAAGGTTCTGTGCAGATGGCTTCTTGCTCCAAACCTGGCAAAATTGAAGAATAGGGGACCTACCAACTATCTACCTATGTGAAAAAAATACAACTGCCTTCTGGTCAACTTCGTCGACTCGGACGAACCCGAACCGTTCAAACTGAACAACTGAACCAGTAGAGACTCTTCGAAGCGTTCCTTCAACCAATCCGCTTAGTATTGACCCATCAGGCATAACAACATCACACGGAAACCCTCCGTCGTATGGAAGCCAATGTATGAGTTGAGCGCTCAACCGTCTAGCATCCTCATAGGGTTCGCTGTAGAATTTGGCCGCAATTCGCTTCCGCCCTACGGCCTCGACTTGGATGTTGAACAATTCCATCAACCGTATCACCAAGCCTCCTTTCAGAAGGGCCTTGTCTCTACCTGTTATGAGAAGCTGCGCCTCATTGCCTATTGACTTCACCATAAGAGTGCGAGTACCACGCTCAGGATGATCTGGATGGAGAGCTATATGAGACGCAAAATCCTTTTTTACTCCCTTCACTCTGAGCATTACAGGTTCATAGACGTAGAAAAAACGGTCTGCCTCGTGGTCGATCAGCTTCCTGTTATAGGCGTATAGGTTCTCCCAACTCAAAGTTATATCAACAGGTCTTGGGCCTATGTCGATTATGAGCTGCCTTATGGCTTCAGGCTTTATGCCTCTCCTCTTCAACGCCATAAAGGTGGCAAGCCTCGGATCGTCCCACCCGCTGTAAGTCCCGTCTTGAACGCCGCGTAGAATCTTGGACTTGCTTAAGGATGCCCCAACAATCTTGAGCCTACCATAATGGATGGCCTCAGGATACCTCCAGCCCAGATAGCGGTAAAGGTATGCCTGTCTGGTTTGATTGGTCAAATGTTCTTTGCCCCGAATGACATGGGTTATTCCGTTGAGATGGTCATCGAGACCATTGGCAAATGCAAAGAGGGGCCAGACATAGTAATTAGAACCCACTCTTGGGTGTGGATATCTCTTGGGGTCAATGATTCTGAAAGCAGGCCATTCGCGAACAGCTGGGTTCGGATGGTCAAGATCCGTCTTGATCCTCACGACGGCCTCGCCTTCAGCATACTCACCGCTGAGCATAGCTTTCCAGCGGGTTAGGTTGTTCTTCGGCTCCAAGCTTCGACAAGGACATGGTTCTCTGCGCGAGACTTTCTCTCGGAAAGCTTCTCGCTTACACGTGCAGACATAAGCATGACCATTATTCAGAAGTCTCTCGGCATGCTCATAATAGATTTCCATTCTGTCACTCTGAATATACTCAGCATCCCATTTACATCCAAGCCACTCAAGATCCATTTTTATAAGATCGAAGAATTTGAGGGATGACTTCTTCAGCCGTGGGTCCGTGTCCTCAAACCTCAGTACAAAACGACCATCGTACATTCTGGCATATTCGTGGCTGAGAATCACAGCACGAGCCGAGCCTAGATGGAGCACACAGTCTGGGTTAGGCGCGAAGCGGGTAACGACCTGCGCGTATTCATTGACGTTAGGTAAAGGAGGAAGCTTTTTCTTTTTCCCAATCTTTTCCTTCTCTCTCGCTAGTATTTTAGGCCAAAGCATCTTCACAGTCTCAATCTGCTCGGTCAACGGAAGGCTGTTGACCTCTTCAACAACCTTACTGACTAGGCGGGCAATCTCTTCTATTTTCTTCTTGAGCTCTGGCTTCTCACCCAGCAGCTTTCCAAGCACAGAATTTGTTTGAGCTTTTCCTTTGTGAGCGATGGCATTTCCTAGGGCTAATCTCCGCATTGCTTCTCTGAGTTCTAGGTCTCCTTCAGCACTCTCCAATCGAAACCCTCCATTCTGCCCCGATTTGCCATGAACCTTGCTAGATCTCTCGCTTGACCAAGTAATCAGCGAGCATTCTCAGCGTTTCCTTCGCTTCTGAAGGCAATAGGATTCTGTCAACTTCGTTCCAGCTTTCCTGCACTAGCTTCGCCGCGACACTCCTCGCATACTCTATCGAACCGTACTTCTTGATGATGCTGATTGCCTTATCTCTCAATACTTTTTCGCGTGTATGCATGCCGAGTATCCGCATCAGCGCCTCCTTATCTGAAGGCTTAGCTTTCTGAACCGTATGGATCACCATAAGTGTGAGTTTGCCCTCGGTTATGTCCATCCCTAGCCCACCTTTTCTCTTGGCAAACCTTTCGCTCACAACGTCTAATATGTCATCTTGAACCTGGAATGCAACACCAATCGATTCCGCGAACCTGCCAATCTTCCCGATAGTATCATCATTGGCGCCTGCCAGCACAGCCGCCATCTTAGCTGCCAATCTTGCTAAGGCTCCAGTCTTGTAAATGCACATTTGTAGATACTGTTCTTCTGAGACATTGCTAGTGGGAGTTAAGCCTCTGTGCCAAGCAATGTCAGTTGCTTGCCCTAGACTCATACTGATCATCTCTTCGATGTATATCTCGTATATTCTCCTCGCCTTCTCAGAAGCTATTTTTTCTCCCTTCTCAATCAGGGACAGCATTGGGATGAAGTACATAAGATTGGAAAGGTTAATCGCAACATCGAGACCAAAAAGTCTGTAAGTGCAAGGTTTCCCCCGCCTAAGCTTTGACGAGTCCTCAATATCATCAGCTATCAGAGTTCC
>CAYURV010000185.1:0-2756 GCA_964447115.1 uncultured Candidatus Bathyarchaeia archaeon | reverse complement strand
GCTCGCTACGTTTTCTCCGAATGTTGTAGATGTGCAATGGTTCACCAAGTATCCCAGCCAGCGCAAGTGAGAGACGTAATATGGTTCCGCTTCCGCTCTTCTGGCCTCCGTCCACTTCCAGCATTTTGAGTGCCCTTCCGCGAAGCTCTATCCTCTTTTGCCCTAATCTTTAATATGTCGCAGTTTCGTAAATATTGATCTCTTTTCTACAGAGCATGCGAGGCCTGTTTCAATGCTTTCTCGTGTTAATGCCTAGAACTGTTGAGGAAGCGTATCCCCGCAAGCCGTTACTCACCACCCATTCCAGCTGCATTGCCTTATCAAGGTCTGAAAGCAAACTGGGACCTGCATAGCTCGATGGCAGCTGAAGTGTCCTCCTTTCGGGATCATCACTTGCATCTGCTATAACCATTGCAGCATCTCTCCATCGGCCTTTCGTAGAATTCTTAGGATATTGACTTATCTAAGAATATTTAAGCTCCTTACAACCACGGAGACCTTCTTCTCGCTAAGAGAATTAGATACCTCGATCTCATGTCGACTAGTAGATTCTTAGGAAACGAATTGGCCCAAGGTCATTTTTTCAGCAGTTCGTCGCATCTGGATTTAAGAACTTTATGGAGTCTCTCCCTGAGTAGATCACCCGTTAGACCGGTCTCGCGGATTAGTCTAAGTTTCTTTGCCAATTCAATATCTCCCAGAGAGGAGACCCATAATTCAAAGTCTCCTCTGGCTGTGTGGAACTCGACCGGTTTAATATTCAGTGTCTTGACTTTTTCGCATAGATCGATGAGATTGTCTGAGGAGATTCCTGTGGGCTGGTCAATCCCACTGTAGAATTGGAAAGCCTTTTCCGGCGGGGTCTTGCTCAAGATTCTTCTGGCTGTCTTCTGATCGATCTTAGGAAGTCCAATCGCTTCTTTACCAACATCAGTTATGGTGTAGAGACCATCCTTCGACTTCAAGATGTGTCCTGATTTCGTAAGTCTCAATAGGTGCATGTTTGCTGCACGGGTCTTAAGCCCTGTCTTCTGTGCAACTTCCTTTAGATTGACGGGGGCCTCGGTCTTCCATAATAGGTCCAGAATCTTTTCTTTTGGTTCGTTCATTTTTTTCAAACTTTTTTCTCCCCTTTTCTTTTGTTGAGGATGCTATCGAAAAAACTAGGGGGGTCTATATATTTATTCCTATTCCAGCTTCTATATTTGTAGAGGTCATGGACTAGAGGCAGTCCGCTGTCCGTTTCTATCTAAGATTGTTCATTAATGGCGAAATTAGACAAAGAAAAAATCAATCGGAGCGTCTAAAACGTTTTGCTTAACTGTACATGCTCAGTACTTTTCTTATCCCATTGATTGATACGTGGTATCTCTCGGCGCCTCCGCTGAAGTTGACATGGATATAATCGTTCTTGATCAGCTTCTCAAGGTTCTCCCTTATCTTCTCAGGCTCCATGAGAGTCCATCTAGAAATCTCGTCTACAGTCAGCGACCTCTCAGAACTTGTTGCGCCTACATTGTGCAGTAGACAAAGGAAGTAGATTTCGTCTGGCATCGAATAGCCTCTTAAACCCACACTGTGTCACCTTCTACTAGCCTCTTCGTATACTTCGCTTGTTTTCCTAGCCACAGCATCCCAGCTATATACGTCATGTGCCTTCTTTTTAGCGTTATGGATAAGCCAGCTCATATATCCGGGGTCTGACAGGATCTTGTTTACGCCCCACGCTATCGATTCGGGGTTCTCGGGATACGTAAGCACTCCGGTTCGATCGTGCTCAATTATATCTGCCAAGCCGCCTATGTTCGCTGCGACGATGGGTACACCGGCGGCCATTCCTTCTAGGGCAACTATTCCAAACGGTTCATAGATTGAGGGGATTGCTAATACGTCTGCACTCATGGTCAGTTCTACTAGTTCTGAATCAGAAACGAAACCTAGGAACCGTATTCTGTCGCCGAATCCTGTTGATGCCGCTAAGTTTTCTAGATGGCTTCTGGACCACCCATCCCCTGTTATGATGAACTTTGCGTTGCTATGGTGGTGGATGATCCGGGGAACAGCCTTGATCAGGTATTCGACGCCCTTCTGTGGGACAAGTCTGCCGACGAAGAGAACCATCTTTTCGTAAGGTCCGATCCCATAACGTCTCTTAACGACCTCCTTGTCGACAGGTCTGCTGTACTCAGAGGCGTCGATTGCGTTCTGTATCACAGCGATCTTATCGGGCGGCAGGCGGAAATGGCCCTCGAGTTCTCCTCTCATCGAATTGCTGCATGTTATTATTTTGTCCGCCTCGTAGGTCATCCACCATTCTAAGCCGTCGATTAGGTAGGAGTCTGGGCTGTGAAGTCCTCGAGCGCGCCCGATTTCGGTGCTGTGAACCGTAGTGACAAGAGGTCTGTTTAAGTGATGCTTGGAAGATATGCCCGAAGGAGCGGTAAGCCAGTCATGAATGTGGATGATGTCGAAACCAACATCCTGATTTAGCGTCGCAATCTTCTTCTCTAGGAAATGATTGAAAATTAAAGTCCATGTGATGAAATTTGGGTGTCCCAGCTCGATCTTCACCCGGTGAACCTTCACGCCCTCCACTTCCTCAAACATCGGGACGCCGGGGAAATCCAAAGTCACAACGTGGACTTCATGGTTCCGTTTCACGAGGGCTTTCGCTAGACCGAGACAGTGGCGTGCGATCCCCCCGACAATTCTAGGAGGGAACTCCCATGTTATCATGCAGACTTTCATATCAATCT